>JANNMV010000401.1:0-1738 GCA_031398205.1 Pseudomonadota bacterium
CACAACTTCGGGATGGGCGTGACCCAAAATCATCGGGCCCCAGGAGCCGACGTAGTCGATATATTCCTTGCCGTCGGCGTCGTATAGATACGCGCCCTTGCCGCGCTGGAAAAAAATCGGCGTGCCGCCAACGGCGCGAAACGCGCGCACCGGCGAATTCACGCCGCCGGGAATGTATTTTTGCGATTGCTCGAATAGGGTTTCATTACGTGTGGGCATGGTGGTTTATAATTTCAAAAAGCGTAATTAGAAAGATTCCCTCGCCCCACTTGTGGGGAGAGGGTGCAGGGTGAGGGGACGGCGGCTCAAACGCAATCTCCTGCCCCTCATGGCCCTAGGCCGCCCCGCCCTAGCCCTCTCCCCAGCGGGGCGCGGGGATTTTTGTTTGTTGACGGCGTTGGAATAAGGACGCGAAATCGTGTGCCGTTGCTTCAATATCGTCAGCATCAAACAACGCACTAATCACCGCCACCGCATCCGCCCCCGCCTCGATCAACAACGGCGCGTTTTCCAACGTGATGCCGCCGATCGCCACCATCGGGCACGAAATTTCCCGCTTCGCTTCGCGCAGTAAATCCAATGACGCTCGCACCGCTTTGGGTTTCGTCGTTGACGGAAAAAAACTGCCGAAGGCGACATAATCCGCGCCATTTTTTTCTGCTTCGACCGCGAGGTCTAATTGATCGTAGCAGGATACACCAACAAGCATGCCGGAGACCAAGGACTGGTGCGCCTCCCCAATGGGCATATCCCGCGAGCCAAGGTGGACGCCGCTTGCAGACAGGCTTGCTGCGAGGGTTGTATCGTCGTTGATAATCAGCGGCACGCGATATTTTTTGCACAGAGACTGCAACGCTTGCGCTTGATTGGCTTTCAAATTTGGCGCGAGTTTTTTTGCGCGATACTGCAGCATGCTGGCGCCGCCGCGCAGTGCCGCTTCGACATCGCGCAGGAGCTGCGCCGTGTCGCCGGTTTCCGGCGTAATGGCGTACAGGCCGTTAATGAGTTTCGCCATTATCGTCTTCGTCGCGCGCCCAAAACATTCGATCGGGAATGAACTGGCCCATGCCGGGACGAAAACCCGCTTTCAGGGTTTGCCAGGTATATTCTTGCGCTTCGTGAATCGCTTCCGACAAATTGTCGTTCTGCGTAATCAGCGCCGCGCATGCCGAGGCGAGCGTGCAGCCGGAGCCATGGTAACTGCCCTGCAGGCGCGGCCAGGTATCGGCGCGCAGGACGCCAGTTCTGTCGTATAGCGTGTTGATCACCTCGGGCGTGTGGTGATGCGTGCCGGTAATGAGTACGTATTCGCAGCCGGTTTCCAGCAAATATTTTGCGCAATCGGGAAAATCTAACTCGTCGTCCGTGCCGATAATCTCTTGGGCGAGGCGACGTGCTTCGTGCGTGTTCGGGGTAATGAGCGTGGTCTGCGGGAGAATCAATTCGTTCAGCGCCGAGATCATGTCCTCGCTCGACAATTCATCGCCGCCACCGCTCGCCAGTACCGGATCGAGAATCAACGGCACGTCGGGATAATCCGAAACGATTTCGGCGATGATGGCGATGATCTCCACGCTGCACAGCAATCCTAGTTTGATCGACGCGATCGGCATGACTTCCAAGATACAGCGCGCTTGATCGTCGACCCAGTTCGAGTCCATGGTGAGTAATGCTTCCTCGCGCGAAGAATCCTGCACAGTGATGCCGGTAATCACCGGCAGAGGATGGCAGCCCATGC
>JANNMV010000233.1:0-1816 GCA_031398205.1 Pseudomonadota bacterium
ACGCCCAGCGCGGCGGCATCTTCGTTCATGAACTGAATAAATCGCTCGGTCAGCGCGTGAATAGTTTCGCCATTTTCCTGGGCACGTTTGATAATCTTATCTTCGATGTCGGTCACGTTGCGAACATAAGTCACCTCGAAACCCGATGCCTTAAACCAACGTTGCACCATGTCGAAAACCACCAGCACGCGGGCGTGGCCGAGGTGGCAGTAGTCGTAAACCGTCATGCCGCAAACGTACATGCGAATTTTACCGGGGACGAGCGGAACAAAGTCTTGTTTCTTGCGTGTTAGCGTGTTGTACAGCTTGAGCATGGATAAATCTTTTCTAGTCTGGAATTGAAACGAAAGTGATCTTTGAAATGCAGTACGTCGAAGCAACAATACCCTAACTCACATTATCGCTTATCGAGGCGGCCGCGTGCGCTCGAATCGGAAACCTCGGCGCGAACTACGGGCGTGCCTTGATCCAATCCGCCATTAACTCGACCAGATCGCTCAAATAGTCGAAACTCAATATCTCGCCGGCGGACAATTTCGCCCGCGAAACAGCGCCGGGCAGCTCGCCCAAGAACCGCTGGTAGCGCCGCCAAATCGACGCCCCGCCGGGCGCCGACTCTTGCCGCGGCGTTTGCCGCCGCAATTCGGAGGCAAGGAAATGGCGCACGGCGTCCATGGCTTTACGCGGGTCTTTGCCATGGACCTTGGGATCGAGGCCGGCGACGTCGCTCATGGTCCGCTGAAGTTGGTGAGCGACCGCATCCAAAACGAGAAATTGTTTTTCGCGATGCCTTTTGGCGCCCGATTCCTTTAATCCGACAAACACGCCGCACTCGAACGGCATATTGAAGCGCGGCAGCTCGCCAGGCGCGGCCGGTAAGCGGCTAATGTCATGAATCGAAAGCCGGCTAGCGCGCATCAAGTCGATCATTTTCTCCAGGCGTAATCGACCGTTGACTTCTTGGATGGCGAGACGAGGAGAAAAACCACAATCGATCACGGCAAAGGCAATAGCCTGCAATAGGGGCAGGTAATCGTTGTCGAAGGGGCAGTTAATGAAGACGCGGCGGTCGTAGGAAACCGCCGCTGATTTGGGCTTTACGCTACGCGGTTTATCGCTCAAGCAGCCTTAAGCATCGCGTCCAAAATCGCCCGGCGCTGCGCTTCGGTCAAGCGGCGCTTGCCGATCACCATCGGTTTTTGTACTAAGCGCGTGGCGACTCGGGATGATTTTTCCGCAGGCGCCACCGCCGAGAGTTTGCGGACGTGTTTGGTCGTATTCATAGTGTTAATGATACTGCAAACGTTCGCGTTTTTCATCGTAGTTATCTAAAATCCGCCACGCCAGGAGGCAATCAGGGAGCGGCTCCCAACGCACGGCACGCCGAGAGGCAAGCTCGGCGCGGGTTCTGGCGATGCTCATATTAAAGTAGAAGCGCGCCAGCGAGCAGTGCTCGCTTAGTCGAACCCGAAAGAGGCTTCTCAACACTCGCACTGCGCCAAACAAAAACGCTCCCGGTGGGAGCATTGGAGTTTGGCGGAGAGAGAGGGATTGTGTCTGTCTCGCCGTTGGGCGATCCAGCCATCCTTCGCCCGCCGGGCTCAGAACCGCGCTACGCGCGTCCAAGCGAGCAGTGCTCGCTTAGTCGAACCCGAAAGAGGCTTCACAACACTCGCACTGCGCCAAACAAAAACGCTCCCGTTGGGAGCATTTTAGTTTGGCGGAGAGAGAGGGATTGTGTCTGTCTCGCGGTAGGGCGAGCCAGCCATACTTCGCCCGACGGGCTCAGCGCGTCGCTCCGCGCGTCCTAGCGAGC
>JANNMV010000430.1:0-1950 GCA_031398205.1 Pseudomonadota bacterium
TCGATCGTGACGCGTTTGCAATCGTAGCGGCAGGTCATGATGACCTTCACCATGCCCGCGCCGGACTGGCCTTCAACCTCTACGGACGCAAGCTGCTCCTGCATTTTTTTCATGTTCTCTTGCATCTGTTGCGCTTGTTTCATCAGATTGCCGAGTCCGCCTTTCATCATGGCTTGGGTTCCTTTAGGTGATGGGTTTGATTGATGATTCGATGAGCTTCGCATCCATGTTCGCCATCAGATCGCGTACAAATGGATCTTGCTCGATCGAGGCGATGGCTTTGGCCTGTTGCTCGCGCTCGGTCCGATTGGTGATGGCGGCGAGTGAACTGCTGACCTCGCCTACGCTGATGGTGAAACGAATGCCGGCGCCGAGTTGTTGTTCGAGGGCAATTTTCAGTTTGTCTTGAAACGCCTTGTCGAGCAGATTTTTGTGTTCCTCTGCGATGGCGAGTTCGAGATGATTATCAGTGTAGCGCTTCAATTCCGAGTGGCTCGCAAGCATGTGCGCCATGCGATTGGATTGCAATTTGGCGACCAGTGCTAACCAGTCGCCATTGAATTTCACAATTGCATCGGGCTGAAAGGCAATCGCAATGCGGTCGCCGGCAGGCATAGCGCTAGGCGCCACACTGGGAGCGGCTCTTGGAGCATTGACTTGCGATTTTTCGGCAGGCTTTGCCGTGAACGGTTTCGCGGACTGAGCGCGAGGTGCGGCGCCAACCTCCTCAGTCGCGAACGCCAACATCCGCATCAAGGTCATGGTGAAGCCCGCATACTCGTCGGGCGCCAAACCAAAATCGCGGCGGCCGTTGACGCTGATTTGATAGTCGAGTTGAACTTGATCGGGCGTGAATAATTTCGCCAGCGCGTCGATGCGCGCGAAGCCCGGTGTCGATTCCGGCAACGCATCGGGCACGGTTTGACGCAGCGCAATTTGATGCAGGATCACGCCGAGTTCCTGCAAGCCTTCTTCGAACGACAACGCACGCTCTTGCATACGATCCGCTTCGGCGATCATCGCCGAGCCGTCATTTTTTGCCAGCGCGTCGAGGATGTTGAAGAGGTAATCGTGATCGACGGCACCAAGCATGGCGGAAACCTGCGCGCGCTCGACTTTACCGCCGCTGTAGGCGATCGCCTGATCGAGCAGGCTCAGGCTATCGCGCATGCTGCCGCGTGCGGCGCGCGCTAACGCGTCCAGCGCGCTGGTTTCGAATTCGATGTTTTCCTGTTGGAGAACACGCGCTAAATGGCCGGCGATGGCGTCGGTCGCCATTTGCTTGAGATTGAATTGCAGGCAACGCGACAGCACCGTCAACGGCACTTTTTGCGGATCGGTCGTCGCCAAAATAAACTTCACGTGCTCCGGCGGCTCTTCCAAGGTCTTCAACATCGAATTAAACGCCGAGCGCGACAGCATGTGCACCTCGTCGATGATGTAAACCTTGAAGCGGCCCGACACCGGCATGTATTGCGCCTGGTCGAGCAGTTCGCGCATTTCTTCAACTTTGGTATTGGTCGCCGCGTCCACTTCCAACAGGTCGACGAAGCGGCCCTGGTCGATTTCTGTACAGGCTCCACAAATGCCGCAGGGCGTCGCCGTGATCCCCGTTTCGCAATTTAACGCCTTCCCCAGAATGCGCGCGATAGTCGTTTTTCCGACACCCCGAGTGCCGGTGAACAGATAAGCGTGGTGCAGGCGTTGCTGGGTCAGCGCGTTGCTCAATGCCTTCACCACATGGTCTTGGCCGACCAATTGGGCAAAAGACTTAGGCCGCCATTTGCGTGCGAGAACTTGATAACTCATAGCGAGAATTCTAACAGATACCCCTTTTAGTCTAAGCCGTTCGCCTAATTTACTTGCGGCTTAGGAAAGCCTATCTTGAACTTAAGTTGTGAAGTATTCGTGATCGGCCCGTGACAGTGAATCGGTATCGTATTTGTAAAC
>JANNMV010000468.1:0-1784 GCA_031398205.1 Pseudomonadota bacterium
GACAACTCGGCGCGCTATTTTTGGCCACCAACCTTTACTACGTCGCGCTCGGCCACATTAACACCCTCGACATGGGCTTAACGTTTTTCCTAACCGTGTCGCTCGCCGCATTTCTATTGGCGCAAAAGGAGCCGCTAGGCACAGCACGCGAACGCAACTGGATGCTGATCGCCTGGGGCGCCGCGGCCGGCGCCGTTCTCAGCAAAGGCCTCATCGGCATGCTGATTCCTTCAGCAACTCTGATCATTTACAGCCTACTGAATCGCGACTTTACGCCCTGGCGTAGATTGCATGTACTGCCCGGCCTGGCGCTATTTCTAGTCATCGCCGCACCTTGGTTCATCGCCGTCACCTTGCGCAATCCGGAGTTTCCCAACTTCTTTTTTATTCACGAACATTTTCAGCGCTACACCTCCACCGTCCATCGTCGCGAAGAGGCGCCCTGGTATTTTCTACCGATCCTTTTGATCGGGTTGATTCCCTGGATTCCCCTGGCGATACACGGCCTTTTCAGCGCTTGGCGCACGCGCGCGGCAGAGGAATTTTCGGCGCAGCGCTTTCTTGTGGTGTGGTGTGGATTTGTGCTGATTTTTTTTAGCCTATCGGGATCGAAATTGCCCGCCTATCTGCTGCCCCTATTCCCGGCGTTGGCGCTATTACTCGGCCCGTACCTCGGCACAGTTAGGCAACCCATTCTGCTCGCGACCATCAGCCTGGCGATTGTCATTAGCTTGCTCGGTCTCATCGCTCTACCATTCGCCCTGGATGCGCGCAGCGAGTCGCCCGTCCTCGGACTCTACCGCGATTATGCACAATGGCTCAACATTGCCTTCGGTGCGCTCGGGATGGTCGGCTTACTGGCGTTTGTCAAAACGAAACAAGCACAAATGATGGCGGCCTTGGCGCTGCTCGGTGGCGGCGGTTTTCTCGCCACGATGATCGGCCTGTTGGGACATGAGGCCCTCGCCCGCTCGAACTCTTCCGCGTACCTCGCGGCACAAATCAAGCCGATGCTGCGCGCTGATATACCGATGTATAGCGTCAAGACTTACGATCAAACCTTGCCTTTCTATCTCAACCGCACCATGACGTTGGTGGCGTACCAAGACGAGTTCGAATTCGGTCAGCAACAGCAACCGGAGAAATCCATTCCCACCTTGGCCGAATTTGAAGCCAAATGGCGCAGCGGCGCACCCGCCCTAGCGCTGCTCGATCCCGGAGAATACGCGGCGTTCATCGCCGCAGGATTACCAATGCGCCTGATCATCCAAGATAGCCGCCGTGTTATTATCGCCACGCCGTAGCAGCCCGCTTAAAAAATGAACGCAATCAGCTTCTCATTAATCCTCACCGGCGTGTTGCTCAACGCGGTTGCGCAGTTGCTGCTCAAAGCCGGAACCAATGCCGTCGGACACTTTGCGTTTGAGCGCGGAAATATTTTACCGGTCGGCTGGCAACTCGCCACGGAGCCACACATCTTCGGCGGTCTAGTGTGCTATGTCGTCAGTGTCGCGGTGTGGATCTTGGCCCTATCGCGCGTCGACGTGAGCATCGCCTATCCCATGTTATCCATCGGTTATGTCGTCAATGCGATGGCGGCCTGGTATTTATTCGGCGAAGTTGTGACGCCCATGCGCTTGCTCGGCATCGGCATTATCATCCTTGGCGTGTTCATCGTCGCGCGCTCGTGAGCATGGCCGATTTTCTGCCCTTCGCGCGCCCCACCATCGATGAAGAAATGATCGCCGGCGTTGCCGACACGCTGCGCTCGTTGTGGATCGCGA
>JANNMV010000476.1:0-2114 GCA_031398205.1 Pseudomonadota bacterium
CTCAACGACGATGCGCGAACAAAGTTCCGCGCAAGTGCTATCGGATTCGTGTTTCAGGCATTTCATCTTCTACCGCATCTGAGCCTATTGCATAACGTTGCGCTTCCGCTCGCCATTGGTGGAATCGATATTAACGTCCGCGACAAAAAAGCCCGCGCCATATTGCATGCATTCGGCCTCGCCGGTCGCGAAACAAGCCTGCCACGCGAGTTATCCGGCGGCGAAATGCAGCGTGCCGCCATCGCCCGCGCGCTGATCCACGGACCGAAACTGGTGCTCGCCGACGAGCCCACCGGCAACCTCGACAGCGGCAACGCGCAAACCGTATTGAACTTGTTACGGCAACAAATCAAAGATTGCGGCGCGTCTGGGATACTGGTCACGCATTCGCTTGCGGCGGCGCAAACCGCCGACCGCATTCTGATATTACGGGACGGTAAATTCTGAACATCGCTAACGCCCTATTGTCCTGGCGCGCGACGATTCCCAATCCGTTTCGTCACGGTCGCGTGTTCGCCAGCATCATTGCGATCGCCGCCGGTGTTGCGCTCGGCTTCGCGGTCTATCTGGTCAATCGCGTCGCCGTCGACGAATTCGCCGGCGCGGTACGCCAACTGAGCGGCACCGCCGATCTGGTGATCGCCGGGCCGCGCAGCGGATTTACGCAGACGATTTATCCAGCGGTTGCGCAGTTGCCGCTGATCGGAGCCGCGAGTCCGGTGATTGAGATTCGCGCGACCTTAGCGGGGCGCGAAGAATTTCTCAAGGTTCTCGGGGTGGACTTATTTCGGGCTGTAGAAGTTCATCCCGATTGGATTCCGCACACCCGTGGCGCGGCGGCGCAGTTGTTCGCGCCGGATACGGTGATCTTGACCGCGGCAGCGGCGACCTCGCTAAAGGTGAAAGCGGGTGAGCCTCTTCGCGTTCAAGTGGGTCTGGCTGCCATCGACCTTAAGATCTTGGCGGTGTTGCCGGAACGCGACAATCAAGACGCTTTTGCACTAATGGACATCGCCAACGTCCAGTCGCGCTTCGATCGCCTCGGTGTGGTGTCGCGCATCGAAATGCGCTTGCGGCCCGGCGCGAACCGCGAAACGGTGCGCGAGCAAATCGCTGCGTTGCTACCGGTCGGCGTATCGATTGAAAGCCCGGAGATCGCTGCGGCAAGCAGCGCAGATCTGTCGAAAGCCTATCGTGTGAACATGATGATCCTCGCTCTCGTCGCTTTATTCACCGGCGTATTCTTGGTGTTCTCAACTCAGGCACTCGCCGTCATTCGGCGCCGCCCGCAACTCGCTTTGGTGCGCCTGTTAGGGTTGTCGCGGCGTCGCTTCATCGCCTATTTATTGCTTGAAGGTGCGGCCATCGGTGCCTGCGGAGCCGCTCTGGGCGTGGTTCTTGGCTATGCTCTAGCGGGATTCACGTTGCGCACGGTCGGCGCCGATCTCGGTGCGGGCTATTTTCCCGGCGTCACACCGACGCTACAGCTAAGCGCCGCGCCGATGATTGCCTTCGTGGTACTCGGTATCGTCGTCGCCCTCGCTGGCACGTTGGTTCCCGCGCTGGAAGCCGCGGCAACGCCACTCGCACCCGCGCTGCGCGCCGGCAGTCCAGAATTGCCGTTGCGCAGTTGGGCGCGTCCCAGCCATGGCCTCGCGTGCCTTGGCCTCGCCGTCATGGCGCTTTATGTACCGATAACTACGCGCTTGCCGATCGGTGGTTACATCGCAATTGCGCTGATTCTCACGGGCGTGCTGTTGTCGTTGCCAACCATTGCGCAAAAATTTTTCGCGTGGCTGCCAGAGGCGAACGGCCTCAGTGGCCATCTCGCGGCGGCGCATCTGCGCAACGCTTATGGCCACGTAGCCATGAGTGTGGCGGCGCTGTTCGTCAGCTTCAGCTTGATCGTGGCGATGGGCGTGATGGTGTATTCGTTTCGCGCCTCGGTAATCGATTGGCTCGACGCGGTTCTACCGGCGGATCTTTACGTTCGTTCCGGCCAAGCGGGCGAATCGAGTTTTTTTGATGAGGCGGCCCAGCACGCCATTGCCACGACACCCGGTGTTGCCTACGCGAGTTTTGTCCGCTTCCAGAGCATCGTGCTCAGCTCCAAT
>JANNMV010000491.1:0-3613 GCA_031398205.1 Pseudomonadota bacterium
CAGACGGGGAATTTCACCTTCGTGGTGGTGACCGACCGAGACGATTTGGACGGGCAGATTTACCGCAACTTCCTCAACACCCACACGGTGAGCGAGGCCGAGGCGGCCCAGCCGAAGAACAGCGAAGAGATGCGCAAATTCCTCGGGCAAAACAAACGGCTGGTGTTCACCCTGATCCAGAAATTCCGATGGGACAAGGGGCGGGAGTATCCCGAACTTTCACCGCGCAACGACATCATCGTGATTGTGGACGAGGCGCACCGCACGCAATACAAATCGCTGGCGGAAAACATGCGCAAGGGTTTGCCCAGGGCGCAATATCTGGCATTCACCGGCACGCCGCTGCTGGGGCGCGAGCGCAAGACTAATGCATGGTTCGGCGGTTACGTTTCGGAATACAACTTCCAGCAGTCCACGGACGACGGCGCGACGGTGCCGCTGTTTTACGAGAAGCGCGTACCGGAAGTGTTGATCCAGAACGAGGGACTGAGCGCGGAGTTCTACGAGATTCTGGAGGACGAAAATCTGGACGAGGCGCAGCAGGCGAAGCTGGAGTGGCGATTCTCCAAAGAGGTCGAAGTCATCAAGCGCGATGATCGGCTGGAGAAGATTGCGCGGGATATTGTGTATCACTTCCCCCGGCGCGGTTATCTGGGCAAGGGGCTGCTGGTGGCGGTGGATAAATTCACCGCCGTGAAGGTGTACGACAAGGTGCAGGATCAGTGGAAGGTCGCGTTGAAGGAACTGGTCGGGCGTATCGGCAAATCGACAAATGACATCGAGAAGGCGCGGTTGAAGAAGACCGTGGAATACATGCGCTCGGTTGAAATGGCGGTGGTAATCAGCGAAGACGCGGACGAGGAGCAGAAATTTGCCAAGCAGAAGCTGGACATCAAGCCGCACCGCGAGCGCACGAATAAGCTGGATGCGCACGGACACGACATCGAGTACAACTTCAAAGACCCGGAACATCCGCTGCAATTGGTGTTTGTGTGCGCCATGTGGCTGACTGGATTTGATGCGCCCACGCTTTCGACGCTGTATCTCGACAAGCCGATGCAGGGGCATACCCTGATGCAGACCATCGCCCGCGCCAACCGCGTCACGTCCTGGAAGGTCAGCGGGGTTGAGAAGCGCAACGGCGAGCTCGTGGATTATTACAACGTGTTCCGCAACATGAAGCTGGCGCTGAAAGATTACGCGCAGGGTGGCGATGAGATTGATCCGCCGGTCAAGGAGAAGGCGGAGTTGTTCCGTTTGCTGGACGATGCGATTGAGCAGGGCTTGGCGTTCTGCGATGAGAAAGAGGTTGCGCTGCGTGAGGTGTTGGGCAGTGATGATGTGTTCAAGAACATCGGCCATTTCAATATCTTCGCCGACACCTTGCTGTCAAACGATGAGTGGCGCAAGGGCTTCAATGTGTATGAAAACACTCTCACGTCGCTGTATGAGGCGTGCAAGCCGGAAATCATGGGGCGCGGCAAACAGAGCAGGGTGCGTGAGGTGGCTGCATTCCAGTATTTGCGCGGGGTAATCGATAGCCTCATCGAACAGAAAGATATTGACGCGATCAGCCTGAGAATTGCCGAATTGCTGGATGAGAGCGTGGTGGTGAACGACGCGGAGGAATTCAAGGCGCGACAGTACAACGCGGAATACCAGATCATCCAGAAGGGCAAGTCCTGGGATCTCGGCAAGATCAACTTTGACAAGCTGCGCGAGGAGTTTAAGCAGGCGACCTACAAGCACATTGAAATCGCCGACCTGCGCGCCTTCCTGCAACACAAGTTGGAACTGATGCTGCAACAGAACGCGACGCGCACCGACTTTGCGCAGCGGTTGCAGCAGATTATCGACGCCTACAATTCCGGCGGCTCATCCACCGAGAATTACTACGAAGACTTGATGAAGTTCACCGAGGATTTGCGCGCGGAGGAAGAACGACACATCCGTGAGGGTCTTACGGAAGATGAGCTGGAACTGTTCGACTTGCTGAAGAAAGACAAGATGACGCAAGAGGAAACGCAAAACGTCAGGCTCGCGGCCAAGTCCTTGCTGCATCGTTTGCTGGAAGAACATCCCAAGGTGCTGGTGCAGGATTGGCATAAAGACGGGCAAAGCAAGCGGAAGGTGCTTTCGGCTGTTGAAGAGGTGTTAAACACTAATCTTCCAGAAAGCTATGACCGCGTGTTGTTTAAAGAGAAATGCGATAACGTGTTTTACCTGATGCTCGACTATGCAAGCCACGGCAGGAAATGGGCGGCTTGATTTTGTTTGCAACCGGGAGAAAATCTACGGCTGTAACGGCGTCAAAGGAATGGTTGCTGCGTCACGACTGGTCGGTTTCGGGCGCTGAATTTCACGATCAGCGGATATCGATACCTAGTTCGCGTAATTCGGCAGCAAGCAGTTTACGTTTTCCGGGAATATCCGCAGGACGCGATTCGCGGTAACGCTTGGCCTCCTCGACGGTGTAAGGAACAAAGTTTTCAGGCAAGGATACGCCCGCAAAACGGGCGAGGATGTAATTCGTGACATCGGCCGCCCGGGCGTCGGACATACCGGCGCTGAGCAGGCCGGGAATCTGCATCACATAGGCGCGACCGACCTCGGTGCGCAAAAAATAACCGACTTGATCTTTCATTGCGGGGATACCTTTGTTTTCGAGGCCGCGACCATCTTGCGCGTGGCAGCCGGAACAATGCAGCAGGAAATCGATGCGGCCCTGATTGGAGTACGGTTTATCGTTGGCGACGGCAATACTACTGACGCAGGCAAAAATTGCCGAGAGAACTATCCAAACGCCTCGATAATTTAGTTTTTTCATGGATCTTTGGCGACGGTAGATTCCGCGCTCGCGCGGAATCTACCTGTGACGGATTTAGCCGGCCGCAGTGCCGACGTTGGCGGATACGGTGCAGTGATACATCGTCTGGGTGTTGGCCATGCACCAGTTAATGTCGTTGTGTACGCCCATGCGGTAGCCCGGTCGCTCGCGCTCGTTGAAGTTACACAAGCAACGACCGCAAGCAACTTTGCCGCAGCAATCGTTGTAGCTGATGAGATAATTTTTGCCGTCTTTGGGGTTTTGGCAGGTTCCGACCCAGGTGACTTTCGATACTTCTGTGCCTGGCGGGCATTGGGTGAGCGAACCACCGCAACAGTTGCAGAGGAATCCATCCAGCGCGCAGTTGCGCCAGTAATCGCAGGCCATGGGATCGTTGCTCGTAGTCAACGCTGCGTGCGCTTGGCCGCCGGAGCGGTCAAACGGCAACATCGGCAGTGCGGCGCCGGCGACCATCCATTTGCCGACGCGGGCCAGCGCGCTGCGCCGGCTGGTGAGCTGCGCGGTTTGGCGCACGCGGCGCTCGGTGAATTTGTCCATCCAGTCCTGAAGGTATTTCATTGTCTTCCTCCGTCCTTCAAATTAAGCGGCTTTGCTCGAATAGGTTGAATTGTTGCCGGTCAAGAAATCCTGCACGGAACCCACGCCCAGTTCCTTGGCGTTAAATAAACTTTCCAATTGCTCGCGATTATTAATCATGCCCTTGGCGCGAATCGCGCCAGTCTCATCGATCAATACTGCGTAAGGCAGACGACTAACGCGGTAGGT
>JANNMV010000518.1:0-3538 GCA_031398205.1 Pseudomonadota bacterium
CTACCTCGCCTCGCTCGACTGGGCGCGCGAACAGCAGGCGAAGTCCTGGGAACTACGCACCTCGACCAGCCTCGCCCGGCTGTGGCAATCACAAGGCAAGGGCAAAGAGGCACTTGATCTGCTAAAGCCGGTCTACGATTGGTTCACCGAAGGTTTCGACACGAAAGATTTGATCGAAGCTAAAGCGCTGCTTGAGGAGTTGGCGTGACGATTGCCGGGGAACGAATGAGATGCGTCTCATCGTGAAGAAAGGTTCAACGCGCGTACGCACACCGGGTTGTCATTCCCGCGAAAGCGGGAATCCATGGGGCACGTCCCTAAGCGGCGCGCTTGTAAGTTTCGAGGACGGTTGTCCCGCACGCGCCAAATGGATTCCCGCTTTCGCGGGAATGACACGTAAATGTTGGGTGCGCATCGCGCACGCGGCTTTGACATCGGTAGACATGGTGGGCTTGATGTCGCGCCATCGCGTCAATGGTGCGGGTTCCCGGCGAATAATCGAACGCGTGCGCATTACGCACGACAGTTCGCACACCGAGCTGTAGCCCGGGCCTACGGGGTGGCCTTGGGCCAGGGCTACAGGTGGAGACGGTTGGCGCGACTCAAGCATAAACAGTCCCGCACGGGGCGGGGCGCCGACCCTCGGTCACACGCCTGTTGGCAAACATAAACAAAATGTAGGTTGGGTTGAGGCACGAAACCCAACATTACCGCTTAATGGCAAACCTGTTGGGGTTGGTTCCTCGCCCCAACCTACGCGCAATATCAAATGGATTCCCGCTTTCGCGGGAATGACCGGGTCGCCTACCGAGTGGCCTTGGGCCAGTACTACAATCGGGATGGGATGGCTTCACTTACTTTAGGCATGCCTGTAACGGCAGCATCCATGCGGTTCGTAGGGCATGCACTGCCACGAACAAAGCGCCACGCGGCTCCTGGCGATACAAAAAAATACAAAGCGAAAATTAATTACGCCGGTCTACTTGTCCGGCGGTGTGATGAGTGGAATCGCGTCGCGTTTGTTGCGACGGTAAACACGAAAATCAGCGCGATCCACGGTGATGACACTGTGTTTTGGAAAAAGCTCACTCATGCGGATCAAGCAAAGATCGGCGAGGTCGGGTTGGCGGTCACTGTAGCGTTGCGCCAGCGCAGTCAGTTGCGGCAAGTGATCGTTGCAATCAAATGCCAGGTGCACGAGTCCGTGCTGAAGCATGGCCAATACCAACGCAGCGTCTTGAAGATGAAAGGCGGTTTCTGCGAGCACCGCCTCACAAGTGAGCAACGGTTCCGTAATTTGCGCAGCCAAATGCAGCGCCCACTGGTGGTGGGCATCGCCGCGATTAACAAACGCGACCAGAAATCCGGTATCGGCGATGCCTTTCAAGCGCGGGAAAAGCCCTTACGGCTGGAGAGGTTTTTCGGCCCTTTCACACTTCCCGCAAGGCGCATGAATCCCTGGTTGGCCGCGGCAGTTCGCGCCTTCTCCAATTGCTCCCGCACTAACTTGCCTTTCGATACACCGGATTTAGCCGCCGTATCTTCGAGCCAGGCGGCTAGTTCTTCGCTTACACGGATTGAGATTGTATGACTCATATGGCAAAATTGTACACAATTCATTGCCCGACTTCAATCTCGGTGTCGAAGCTCTATCCCTACCCATGTCAATATTCGACCATCTCTTTACAGGACGTGAAGCGAGGCACAACGGACGAAAGATTTGATTGAGGCCAAAGCGCTGCTTGACGACTTGCGGGAATAGCAAATGCGACAAACCAATTCCGTTGTCGTCGCTGCTGTCGGTTGTGATACAGTAAGTCTTTCTACGTATTACGGAGCGTCATGATGGCCATGAATGCGCGACTTGCCGGCGAGTTAGACGCGCTGTTGAATGAATACTGCGAGCGTACCGGTAGTTCACGCTCGGAGGTGATGCGTGAAGCGTTGGCGACGCACCTCAAGGCAAACATGCGCCGCGCGCGTCCTAATCTCTATGGTCTCGCCGTGGATTTGATTCCGCCGGAGGGATTGCCGGGAAGGCAGAGCCGCGATGTAAAGCGAATTATGACCGAGCACTGGTGTGGCAAGCGCGCTGCTTGATACCGGGCCGGTGGTGGCTCTGATCAACCGGGCGGACGCACATCACCACCGCGCCGTTGAATTTTTCCAACGCTTTCGCGGGCAACTGTGGAGCACCGAGGCGGTATTGACGGAGGTGGCGTACGTACTGGCGCCTAGCCTTACGCACCAATCAGCGGCGTTGACTTGGCTACAGCGGAGCGCCGACGCCGGATTTCTTAGATTTGAGGGGATGAGCGATCTTTCGCGTGTAGCGGCGTTGCTGACGAAGTATGCGGATCTTCCGGCGGACTTTGCCGACGTCTCGCTGGTGTGGCTTGCGCAACAGAAGCGCATCGACAAAGTGGTGACAGTAGACGAGCGGGATTTCGCCATCTACAGAAGCTATGCCGGTAAACCGTTTAAGAACCTGCTTGCGTAATCGAGATTGCGAAGCCGTGCTTTGCGACAGTGCCTGTTTGGGCAACGTAACATAGCGTGCTACCGGCGCTGCCGCGCCGGGGACTTTTTAGCAACATGGTGATGTTACCAATGCTTCGGTAAATTCTGCTTGATCACGATACGCCCGCCATCGAGCGAGAGATATCCGCCTTCTTTTAAATCGCTCAGGATGCGCGACACCATCTCACGAGATGAGCCGATGCGCTGTGCGATTTCCTGCTGTGACATTTTTTCTGTGACGACAAGCTTTCCTGATTCGTCGCTGGCATTGTCGATGAGCAGGCGTGCAACCCGCCCATATACGTCAAGGAGCGCCAGGTTGCCGATGGTGCGCGTGAGATTTCGGGCACGGCGAATTAGTGTGACGATGAGGGCAAGCGCAGCGTCCGGGTTTTCCGCAAGAAAGCGCTTGAAATCTTCGCGCTGGATCACCGCCAGTTTGGACGCTTCGACGGTCATTACCGACGCCGAGCGGGACTCCCCATCCAACGCCATCTCGCCGAAATATTGCCTTGGACTCAACATGTCGACGACGATTTCTTTGCCGTCGTCATCGGCGAGAAATACTTTCAGTTTGCCGGCGAGCAAGATGTAAAACTGGTCGCTTTTATCGCCCTCTTGAACCAGCACGCTATTTTTCGGAAAAGCACGAACCACACCGAGCGCGATCAACGCGTCGATATGGTTTTCACCGAATAAATCAGAGGTCATAGGTAATCCTTTATTGTTTTCGATTGGCAACCGCCCATTTCATCGACCTCAGCGTATCTTTGCTGAGCGATGTGGTCAGTCGCCGCAGTGGTGATCCGATTGTCTAAAGTTTACAGCCAATTTTGAAAGGGTATTTCAAGCAGACTTGATCTGTCAGCCAAACAGCAATTTATCGTCGGACTGGGGAAGAGTCAATCGCGAGAGGAATTTGGCGCTAGCCGAGAAATTCAATAAATAGGTTGGCTTTGGGGCGATGAATCAGGGTTTGCTTTTGACCGACGTCCTAAGACGGACTCTTGGAAAAACA
>JANNMV010000578.1:0-1993 GCA_031398205.1 Pseudomonadota bacterium
CTGACGGGAGCCATGCCTTGCGGCGCATCAGGCTTGCCTTGTGGCATACCCTAGGCCAGAATCGCGCATTGAAAGTTGAAATTCTGCGTCGTTCGCCCAGAGCGCCATTGGCGAGGCCGCATGCCAGAAACCGCACCCAGCTTGCCTCCTGGCCATGCCTGCGCTATAAGGCAAGCCCCGCTTGCCTTTCAGACTGGCTGCTGTGAAAATGACTACGCATCATGCTTTCAACAAAAACCTCGTACATATAACAACAATGGCGGCCACCGATCCTGGCCGGTAGGTAACACCGAATGAACAAGCTGGAATTCTACGCCGCGTTAACGGACAAGCTTCAATCGCTGAGTTCTTTTCCGCTAGATGACTTCACGCCCGAGGATCGTTTGTTTTCATCTGGGCTTGTCGACTCGCTTAACATCGTTGAAATAATTCAGTTCGTAGAAACTTACTTTGGCGTTCAAGTTGATCCAACCGATTTGAGTATGGACAATTTCGACTCAATGGCATCCGTGGCTGGATATGTTCAGAATAAGCTGGTCGGAAAAAACTAAAAACTCACGACCGGTCGCAACGCAAATCGAGATTAACTCGACCGTGGTTTCGTTTCCTGTGCTACTGTCGGCGGCGATCATCGCCGGCTTGCTGCTTTCCCTCGCCTTAGCCGGAGAATACCGCGGCCTTAGTGCTGGTTCGGATCGCCGCTTCTGGAAGACTATGCACGACACCAGGAAAGATGATCAAGTCTACGTGATGGGGAAGGTTTTGTCCGGCGATGCCGCACGGGCCGACGTCGTCATACTCGGAACCTCATCGGCGCGGGAAGCGCTGGTGATCGACGATGAATTTAACGCACTATTGGCGCGGCAAAATTCGTCACTCACTTCAGCGGTAAATCTCGCGACCGGCGCGCAGTCGCCGATTGAAACTTTATTGGTTACAGAGGCGATTCCGCCAAGGGAAGGTCAACTTTTCGTTGTTTTTATTTCAGCACTCTCGCTAAAGCAATCCACTCTCTTCAACGCCATTGAGCAGGGTGGATTCATGCGACCGCCGGAGAATTTGATAAAGAAATATTCACAACGCGGTATCTTCCCGTCCTACTGGAACAGGCTCGATAGTCGTCTTTTGTATCACGCCCGGGCGAAACGGCAAGCATTTTATCGTTATCTAAACTATCGGCTGAAGTATTGGATCGCGGAAAATGTATACGCACAACCGACCCCGAACTATGCTCCCCACTTGAACGTGGGTAACCGGCCTTTTGACCCGGCCGTCAAGCAACGCCAAATCGACGCGTTCAAGGCCGATCTTAAGCAAAATCAATCGATTAATTTGACCTACGTCGCAAACACACTAGACGTTCTTGCAAAGTTTTTGGATGAGCGCAAGTGCCGTTTGGTAATTGCCACCCCGCCGGAACTTAGCAGAGAAATGCTGGAACTATTTCCAAACGAGTTTCGCATTTTTAACAAGATGCTTCAGGCGCTCCAACGGACTCATCAATTTGATCTGTTAGATCTTAATCACAGTATCGCCTGGGAACCCGCGGATTTTCGCGACCTGACGCACGTAAACGAATCCGGTCGATTCAAATGGTCGAAAGCACTGGCGATGTGGTTAGCTCAACAGGGGCGAGGAAAAGCTCGCTAGGACAGCCATGCTATTTCAGTCGCCCTTCTATTTCGTATGTTTGGCTATCGCGGTTTTCATCTACTGGTCGATCGGCAATCGCTTGCAAGCGCGCTTATACGTAATCGCCATCGGCAGCCTTGGGGTATTTGCGTATCTGCTTCACCAGAATCTGCAAAATCAAATCGCCTTCGTGTTTATTGTCAGCATGGCCACGTTGGTAATCTTGACCTATGGCATTAGCAAAAAATTAGCGCAAAATCGATCACCCGCACTCATGCTCCTGGGCTTGTGCATTCCATTTTCAGTATTTCTTATACCGCTCATTGGCAGCGCACTCATCCATTCATTCAAAAATTGGTCT
>JANNMV010000617.1:0-2060 GCA_031398205.1 Pseudomonadota bacterium
ATCGGCCGATCTCATTGTGGAAACCAGGGTACGGAAGAAAACCGGCGAATTCGCGAATGTCAAAGCCACCTGTCCGATGCGCGCCGACGGCAGCTTCGACCAAGAAGCCATTCGCGCCACGCGCGCGCAGTTTGCGAAGGCGAACGCGGGCTAGGCGGAGAGTTTGCGCTTTAACAATTCGTTGAGCTGCTGCGGGTTGGCCTTGCCCTGACTCGCCTTCATCGCCTGACCAACGAAGAATCCGAACACCTTTTCTTTTCCGGCGCGATACTCGGCGACTTGATCCGCGTTGTTGGCGATGATGTCGTCGATGATTTTTTCCAAAGCGCCGCTGTCTGAGATTTGCTTAAGGCCGCGCGCTTCGATAATCGTATCGGCATCACCGCCATCGTTCCACATCGCCGCAAAGACTTCTTTGGCCATCTTTCCCGAGATCGTGCCGTTAGCTACATTACGGATCAATCCCGCCAATTTGTCACTTGGAACCTTGCTGGACTTGATATCCAAACCGGATTCGTTCAAGGCGCTGGTAAGTTCTCCCATTACCCAGTTGGCACAAAGTTTAGCGTGGCGGTTTTCCAGGTTGCCCACGGCCTTAACGAGTTCTTCGAAATACTGAACCATTTCGCGGGAACTAGCGAGCATCGCCGCATCACGTTGAGTGAAATTAGCAATCATCACCGACGGAGTGCCGACCACGCTCTCCGCACTAACACTAGGTACGCTTACATTCACATCCACGCCATAGCGTTTCACTAAGTCCGCACTCATCGCTTCAAGCGGTTCCGGCATTTGTCGCTTGATTTCGTCGATCCATTCTTGGTGAATGATTAAGGGCAACAGATCGGGATCGGGAAAATAGCGATAATCTTGCGCGTCTTCTTTCGATCGCATGGAGCGCGTTTCGTCCTTGTCGGGATCGTAGAGGCGAGTTTCTTGAATGATTTTGCCGCCGTCTTCGATGATATCGATCTGGCGTTGCGCTTCGTATTCAATCGCGCGCTCCATAAATCGGAATGAGTTGAGATTTTTGATTTCGCAACGCGTGCCGAGTTGGATATCACCCATGCGCCGCACCGATACGTTGGCATCGCAGCGGAATGAGCCTTCCTGCATGTTGCCGTCGCAAATACCCAGCCAACGCACCAGCGTATGCAACTGCTTGGCGTAGGCCACCGCCTCTTGTGCGCCGCATAGTTCCGGCTCGGTGACGATTTCGAGCAATGGTGTGCCGGCGCGATTTAGATCGATGCCGGTCAGGCCATCAAAGGCTTCGTGCAAGGATTTCCCCGCGTCCTCTTCCAGATGGGCACGAGTTAGGTGAATCGTCTTATCACCACTGGGCGTTGCGATAGTCAACGTTCCGCCGGAGACCACAGGCAGCTCGTATTGGCTGATCTGATAGGACTTGGGCAGGTCGGGATAGAAGTAATTCTTACGCGCGAACACCGAACGCGGCGCAATGATTCCACCCACAGCCAGCCCAAACTGAATCGCCCGCTCCACCGCGCCGCGATTGATGACCGGCAATACACCGGGCAATGCAATATCGACCACGCAGGCTTGGGTATTGGGCTGCGCGCCAAACGCGATTGACGCGCCGGAGAACATTTTCGACTGGGTTGTCAGTTGGGTGTGGGTTTCCAACCCGACAACGATTTCCCATTGAGTCATAACAGATCCTTTGCCAGATTCGGCATGCGTTGATGCCAGTCCGTCGCCAATTGGTACTGGTGGGCCGCGTTCAACATCTTCGCCTCGGCGAAATAATTACCCACGATCTGCAAGCCCACCGGCCGGCCACCGCCTGAAAACCCGCAGGGAATGGACATCCCCGGCAATCCTGCGAGATTGACCGCGATCGTGTAAATATCGTTTAGATACATTTCAACAGGATCGCCGCTCTTTGCGCCAAAATCAAAGGCCACCGACGGCGACGTCGGGCCCATGATGACATCGCAATGTTTAAACGCCTCGGTAAAATCGTTGGCGATAATGCGGCGAATTTTTTGTGCCTGCAAGTAGTAGGCGTCGTAATAACCATGGGAAAGCACATAGGT
>JANNMV010000621.1:0-2127 GCA_031398205.1 Pseudomonadota bacterium
CGAGGTTGAGCAATTGGTCGAAGTCGGCGAGATCGATCCCGATGACGTGCATTTACCGGGGATATACGTCAGCCGTATAGTGGTCAACGCTCATCCCGAGAAGCGTATCGAAAAACGCACCATCACCGAAAAGAAGGCAGCGTAGTCATGGCCTGGACTCACGATCAAATGGCCGCTAAGGCGGCGCAAGAATTGCAAGACGGTTTTTACGTCAATCTCGGCATTGGTTTGCCGACGCTGGTTGCAAACCATGTTCGTTCCGATATTGAAGTGTGGCTGCAAAGCGAAAACGGCATGCTTGGCATCGGCCCGTTTCCGACGGAAGACGAAGTCGATGCGGATCTCATCAACGCGGGTAAGCAAACCGTAACGACCATTCCCGGCTCATCGATTTTCGGCTCGCACGATAGTTTTGCCATGATTCGCGGCGGCAAGATTCATCTTTCCATCCTCGGCGCCATGCAAGTGAGCGCGACGGGCGATCTGGCCAATTGGATGATCCCCGGAAAAATGATCAAGGGCATGGGCGGCGCGATGGATTTAGTGGCGGGCGTGCCGCGCGTGCTGGTGTTGATGGAGCACGTGGCGAAGAAAAAAGACGGCGGCGAGGATCTGAAAATTCTGCCGCGGTGCACTTTGCCCCTGACCGGTGTCGGCGTGGTCAATCGCATTATCACCGACCTGGGCGTGATGGATGTGACGCCGAAAGGATTGAAGCTGGCCGAACTGGCGCGCGGCGTGACGCGCGAGGAAATTCAGGCCAAGACCGGCGTGCCGTTGCTGAACTGAATTCCATTGCGATCATTGGAAAATGATTGGTGAAACTCGGCTCGCTGAACAACGCGCCGGGATTTACTTTGCGTCGGCAAGATGGCCGCGTCGAGGCCAAGGGAATCGAGTCGGTGTTCCTCGGCTACACGTCGCAAGACCGGGATGGGGTTTGGACCCAATGGCATTGGGACGGCGCGAACTTCGAGCTGACGACCGATCGTTACGGAATTTACCCGACCTATTATTTCAAAGACGCTCACTCGTTGAGCGTTTCCACCGGCGTCATCGATTTGCTGAATGCGGGGGCCAGTCCTGAGTTAGACGACGCCGCAATCGCCGTGTTTCTGCGGCTTGGTTTTTTTCTCGGCGAGGACACACCGTTTCGCCATATCCGCGCACTGTCGCCGGGCTGCACCATGCGCGAATCGGCGCGAACCTGGTGCATCGCATCGGCCGGTATGCCACCGGCCAGCGATGGCAAGCCGCCGACGCGCGCGGCCGCGCTTGAGGAATTCAGCGTTCGCTTCCAAGCCGCTGTCGACGAGTTGGCGGCGGCGCGCCCGTCGCGCGTATGCCTGCCACTCTCCGGTGGTCGCGATTCGCGTCACATACTGTTTGCCCTGGCGCACGGCGGTAACCTTCCAGATCGTTGCGCAACCTTGAAACATTTTCCGCCGAAGCCCGATGAGGATGCGCGGATCGCCGCCGAAGTGGCGGCCGCGTTGGGGGTTGCGCATGTTGTCATCGAACCGTCACGGCAGCCGATCAAGGCGGAATTGCGCAAAAACGAACTCACCAGTTTTTGTTCCGATGAGCATGGCTGGACGCTTGAGCTCAGCGAATTTGTGCGCGCCGGCGGTTACAACCTCCTCTACGATGGTATTGCCGGCGATGTCCTCAGCGCGGGTTTGTTCTTGACCGCGCAGAATCTCGATCTTTACCGGCGCGGTAAACTGGCTGAGCTGGCGGAGACAATGCTCGGTGGTGAAAAATATCTGGCATCGATGGTGCATCCGGATTCGCATCATCGATGGCGTCGCGAACTCGCCAAGGAGCGGCTGGTGACTGAGTTGGCGCGCTATGTATCCCGCCCTAATCCGATCGGACAGTTTTATTTCTTCAACCGCACGCGACGAGAAATCGCGTTGATGTTTTTCAGTATTCTGGGCCGCGATGCCCAGGTGTTCGCGCCGTTTTTAGCCGCGCCGGTGTTCGATTTGCTGGCGACTTTGCCGGCCGAATATTTTCTCGATCATTCATTTCACACCGAGGCCATTTCTTTGAGCTATCCGAAGTATGCGCATCTTGCCTACGAAGCCAAGGACGCCGTCGCGACGCGGCAGCGCTGGCTCGATT
>JANNMV010000664.1:0-1646 GCA_031398205.1 Pseudomonadota bacterium
GGCGGCATTTCGCGGGCGCCATTTCTCGGTATTAATTTGGCCGATCACAATCAGATGTATTGGTTTGCCTGCTTCGTGTTGATTGCATGTTTATTGGCGATGCGCCATATCCTACAAACACCGTTCGGCTATACGCTGCGCATGGTGCGCGACAACGCCGACCGCGCGAAATTTCTCGGCATCGAAGTGTGGCAAGTGCGCTTAAAAGCGTTTGTCATCGCCGGAATATTTTCCGGTATCGGAGGAATCTTGATGGGGCTGTTTGTCTCCGGCGCGTTTCCCGAATTCGCTTATTGGACCACCTCAGGCGACGCCATCATCATGATCATGATCGGCGGAATACAAACGTTTATCGGCCCCATTATCGGTGCGATCGTATTGCTTTCATTGAATGACGTGATCACCAAATTTACCGAATACCACGGCCTGGCCTTGGGCATAGCGGTGCTGATATTCACACTGGGGTTCAAACGCGGTATCGCCGATTTCTTTCAGCAAATAGGCCGGCGTTGGTTCGGCAAGGAGGCATCGTGAATACGATTTCTTTGAGCGTGCAACACCTCAACAAGTCGTTTGGCGGCGTCGCGGCAACTCAAGATGTGTCGATGGATTTTGCGCAAGGTTCGCTCACCGCCATCATTGGGCCGAACGGCGCCGGCAAAACCACTTTCTTCAATTTAATCTCCGGCGCTCTTAAACCCGATAGCGGAAAGGTGCTGCTCGAAGGCGATGACATCACGCAAATGTCGAGCGCGCAGATCGTGACCAAGGGAATCGGTCGGGCATTCCAAGTGGCAAAATTATTTAGAACGCTAACGGTCGAAGAGTCGCTGCGCGCGGCACTGATGTCACCCGCCGGAAAATCCACCAATCTCACGCGTCGCTTTCCCATGCCGGAAACCCGTGAGCGCGCCGATGAAACCATGGAATTACTCGGCCTGACATCAAAAGCAAAAACCGTCAGCGGCAATCTTTCTCACGGCGATCAGAAGTTGATGGACATTGCCCTCGCGTTGGCAATGAAACCGAAAGTGCTATTGCTCGATGAGCCTATCGCCGGCATGGGTCCGGAAGAACGCAACAAGATGATCGAGACCGTTTATCGTCTGTGGCAGAAGGGCGGCTTGACATTGATTTTTATCGAACACGATATGGATATCGTGTTTCGCATCGCCCAATACGTGAACGTGTTGTGTTACGGAAAATTGCTGGCGCAAGGTACGCCCGACCAAATTCGCAATAATCCGGCGGTAATCGAGGCCTACCTTGGCGTGGCTCACGGGGAGGTGGTATGAGTATTCTCTCCGCCCAGGGATTGGAAGTTTTCTACGACACCAGCCAAGTCTTGTTCGGCATGTCGCTGTCGATCGACCAAGGCGAAACCCTCGCGCTGCTCGGGCGCAACGGTGCGGGCAAGAGCACGACCATGAAAGCCATCGCCGGACTGCTGCCGCTGCGCGCCGGGCGCATCGATCTGCACGGGCGGGCGATACAAGGCCGCGCGGCGCACTTGATCGCCCGCGCCGGCATGGGCTTCGTGCCGGAAGACCGGCAAATTTTTCCCGAACACACGGTCGAGGATAATTTAATTATCGCCGCCAAGCGCGGCAAAGACGGCGAAGATTTCTGGAACCTGCGCCGCGTGT
>JANNMV010000015.1:0-5815 GCA_031398205.1 Pseudomonadota bacterium
GAACCCGGAGAGAATTTTGGTCGGCGCGGAGGCGGTCGGCATCGGCCAAGCCGCGCTGCAACGGGCCGCAAATTATGCCAAGGAACGCGTCGTCTTTGGTCGGCCCATCGGTCAAAACCAAAGCATCCAACACCCGCTCGCGGAATGCTGGATGGAACTCGAAGCGGCAAATTTAATGATGCTCAAAGCCGCCGCACTCTACGATGCCGGCCAACCCTGTGCAGCGGAAGCCAACGCGGCGAAATATCTGGGCGCCGAAGCGGGATTCAAAGCCTGCCAAACCGCGGTCATGACGCTAGGCGGCTACGGCTATGCCAAGGAATACCACGTCGAACGCTATCTGCGCGAAGTGATGATCTGCCGCATCGCCCCCGTCACCCCGCATATGATTTTGAACTATATCGCCGAGCGGGTGTTGGGGTTGCCACGCTCATATTGAAGGTGTATTCCATAAAACACGGACAGTTGTATTGATTCAAATTGATCCACTATTCCGACTACATGACCGGCAGATAAATTCAGGCGACATCGGCCAGAAGTGGTAAATCCGCGCATCATCCCAGTTGCTATCACTTTTCGATTGCAAGTGATACCAATCTGTGTAAGCGTTCTTTGCAGTGAACTCAAAACATCGGAAAACACTTCGCGCCATCTTTGCAAAGCCGACCTCGCCCTCAATCGTGTTCTCGGACATTGAGTCGCGGATCATTGCGCTCGGTTGCGACCTGATCATTGCGCTCGGTTGCGACGCCAGTAAGCGCG
The DNA here is from genome assembly GCA_031398205.1 of Pseudomonadota bacterium. GTDB lineage: Bacteria > Pseudomonadota > Gammaproteobacteria > Burkholderiales > JALYOK01 > JALYOK01. Next base: position 763 of record JANNMV010000015.1, read on the forward strand.
AAGGTTCGCGCGTAAAGATAACGTTGCGAGGTGAACAGTGGCGATGTCATCGCCCTCATCCTGGCAAGGAAGCCAAGCACTATCAGGTTGAAGAGGTTCGTGAATTGCTCGAACGTGTTGGAGAATTGCCATGAATACGATGACCCATAAAGGCTATACCGCTCGAATCGAATTCGATGAGCGCGACAATATCTTCGTTGGCCGCGTCCTAGGCCTTCGAACCATGATCAGCTTTCATGGTGAAAACGTTGATCAATTGCGCAGTGAATTCGAAGCGGCGATTGAAGATTTCCTTCTTGATTGCAAGAAACAGGGAATTCGACCCGAGAAGCCAGCCTCTGGCAAGCTGATGCTACGCGTCCCGCCCGAGGTGCACGGCGCCGCTTTGGTAGCGGCTAAAGCGGCCGGAAAAAGCCTGAATCAATGGGCTACCGAACTTCTTCAAAGCGCAACTCACCCCTGATTTTCGCATTACGGCCAAGTGCGGACGCTGAAGTCCGAGAAGAGAAGCATTTTTTTAAGGCCGCTCCTGTTTAATAAGCCGTCATACGCAAACGATCCAGTTACTCTTCAATCCTTGAAATAATCGGGCACTAGCGAAATATACCTGTTCTTATATAATTGAAGCATGGCTACCAACGGAAAGGCACTCGAATGGATAAGCAGTAGCCACAAAGACCTGATGGCGTTATCTGCCGACGTAAGGCGATTCTTCGGCTACGCTCTTTCCCTTGCTCAAGTCGGCGATCAACACGATGCGGCGAAGGTGCTCAAGGGATTTGGCAGCGCCGGGGTGCTCGAGGTTGTTGAGCACGATCGGGGCGGCACCTATCGTGCCGTTTATACCGTGCAGTTCGAAGAAGCCGTATTTGTTCTGCATTGCTTCCAAAAAAAGAGCAAGCGTGGAATCGCAACACCGAAAGAGGATATAGCTATCATCCGCGCCAGGCTGAAAGTGGCCGAGGCGCTTGCAAAGGATCTACGAAATGAAAAAACGAATGATTGATGGTGTCGAGGTGCAACGCAGCTCTGGCAATGTCTTCGCTGACTTGGGTCTGCCGGACGCCGACAAGCTCAAGATCAAGTCCGGGTTGGTGATCGAGATCAGGAAGGCTATGCGCCAGCAAGGGCTTACCCAGCAAGAAGCAGCAAAGCGCATGGGGATAACCCAACCTAAGGTATCCGACATGATGCGTGGCGACTTCTCCAATCTGTCCGAACGCAAACTGATGGATTGTCTGAATCGGCTCGGCTACGACATCGAAATCAAGGTAAGGCCGGCCTCTGATCCTGTCGGGCATTTGATGCTGGCAATCGCTTGATATTTATGGCTCTCTATGAACCATGCTGCCTCCAGTTGATGGCCAGCGAAACTGCTCAAATTTTACAACGTATCAGTGACAGTACTGACTGCCTGGCTATTTGATTTTCCTTCCCGAATAGACTAATCCCCAAAACAAACGTCACCGGATCCGTTTGTGACAACTACGAGCGAAAGCGTAAACATCCCGCTCCCCTGACCTGAGGAAATCGAGAAAGTCGATTCCACGGTATTCGCAGGTCTCCGCTACGCTCAGGAGTGTCAGGTATTCGTCGACGCCTTTCTTGGACGATGTTCCTGCGATTACGTCTCGAAGCCGCGCGAAGGCCTTGATTGCATGCTCGGCGTTGTTGTTGTTCCAGGGCACACCGTCGTAACGCAGAAACGTAAAAAGCGTATCGCGGTTCTTCTCAAATCGCTGGTTGCATTTAAAGGCCGCTTCGCTTTTGAATTCCGACGCGCCAAGAAATCTGAAAAACTGGTTGACGGCTGTCTGGTGCTTCCGGAGAAAACGCGCCTTCAGCCCGTGGCGGTCGATGGTTTCCACCATCGGTTTCAGCAACTCGGCAAAGCCCGTGGCGATTGACTTCATCTCCGTGTCGAACGGGTTGTTCAGAATTTCGTCGTTCAGGTCGCGCATGAGGTGGATCAGGCATTTCTGCTGTGGACAGGGTATGGCTTCGTAGGCCGCGTAAAAGTCGGAAACGAGGACGCCCTTGAAATCCTTTAGCAGCGTTTGGACGATCTCGGCCTCGCGGCTTTCCGCGAGCACATACACCACTTCGGTCATGTTGGTTAGAACCCAGACGTAAGCCAGGTGGCCCTTGATATTCGCTCGGGTCTCGTCGGCATGGACGAGTTCGCCGCTGACGATCCGTTCGAGAATTTTTCTTTTGGCGAACGAATACCGGTCAGCGGCTTTGATCTTGAGATTGTTCAACGTGCTTCGCACCAGATTGAATCCGAATAACCGGCTCAGGCTGTGTTGCATAGTGAGCTGCGGAACGCGCAGGCCCACGATGTGATAGACGAAGTAAGCTGTAACGTTCCAACCCCACTTTCGCGCGTGCAAATACCATTCGTTCAGGCCATACTCGTGCCCGCAACTGCGACACCGGTAAGCTTGGAAGACGTACATCACCACTCGTCGTTTCACGCTGTCTCTGCCGAAAACCAAATCCTCGACAGTCCGGGTCAGATGGCGGCTTTTTATCCGGCCCTGTTTGCCGCACTCTGGGCAGGAGGCTGGGGCCTTGGCTATGACAATCTTTTCGGCTTCCCGTTGGCACCGGCTTGTCCGCCTCGGCCGTTTCGGGCTTGGCCTCGCTTCTGTACCGGTACGCACGAAAACCCGATCCCGCTGATAGTTCCAGTATGCCGCTTCGTTGATCTGCTCCATGTCCTGCAAAGGGCTTTTGAAAGCCCGCCACTTCGACAGGATGTTCTTACCTAATTCTTCGGCACGGACCACTTCCGACTCCACCCCCGGTTCGTTGCCCGAAACTGCGTGCGACTGGATCCGGACGATGAAGTGGGTGACGAGACTCAAGGCTTCGCAGTCGTCGGCGTTGTAGGCGATCAGCCTGTCCCGCAGACCACTATCCTGCGACTCTTCCCATCGGGAGCGCCAGACGATGGACATAAGCCCAGAGGCCGAAGAATCTGACCACTCGAACCCAAGAAAGCGGGCGATCTCCTTGAGTCCGTTTGAATAGGTAGGGAAGTAAATCCGGGCGTAAGTTACCGCCAGCAGATTTGTCGCGGATGTAATGGCGGCTCCTGCGGCGGAATGTTCCGGAGGCCCGCCATGCCGATCACACATTTTCCTCAAGAATGTTTTTTCGAACCTGCCGTAATGAAACAGGATCGGGTGATCGGCGTCAGACAGAATATCGATGAATTCGTCCCAGATACGCTTCTCGTCGGCCGCCGAGTCAGCCCAGAGGACATGATGGATTGCCCCGACAGATTCTTCCACTCGGACACCGATAAGATAATAGAAGTCGCGATCCGGAAGCCCCTCAACATCGAGGAATATTGGCGTGCCTTCCATGCCCAGCTTCGAGTTCCCGACCACATGGGTTTTGTGTTCACGGATCGCAAGGGCTTTCAAGGCGTGGTGGTATCTTTCCGGTCGAGAGGCTAGGCGCTTTGAGCGGCGGCGTGGACGGAAGGTGTAGGCGAGTTGGGAAACGGTAAAAATGCCTTTTCCCCTGAACCTTGCACGCTCCTTATCGGTGAGACGTGAGAGCAGGCTGAGATCGTCTTTCTCTACAGCGGTTTTCCTGCATCGACCTTGGAATTCGCACTCTGGGCAATGCCGGTTGAGAATTAGTTCCGGCGGAGAGGCGGCAGAAAGCAGGGCGGAAACTTGGGAAACCTTCCGGTGCACACCTCGCGACAAGGTGCTGGCCTTTATCGAAAATGTTGCCCCCTTATCGCCGTGCACGATTTTTCCCACACCGACCTTTGTACCGAATGCCTTCGCCAGGGTAATCGCCTCGAACGCAGCCATCGTCTTATCCGATGCCGACAGTTTGTTGGCTGCCACGAAACTGATCGGTACAAATTGGGACGCTGCTCCCTCGTGTGGTATCCGCTGAATCAGCGCAATGTCAGCCTCCCAGCCCTGAGCAGAGACGATTTTCTCGACAGCAAACTGCCACAGTGCATCTTTCGACAATCCTGGTTCTCGCGAAGCGATGCCAGATTTCGAGGCATCGGCAGTCAGATTCAAAATTGCTGCTTGGCGGTAAGATTCCTGCCGCGTGATAACCCAGTTCGTGTATTCGTCGTCGGCCGGGATTTCCCCCACATACAAAAGATAGCATTTGGTGGGGCAAGCCATGAATGCCTGAAGTAGGCGGGATGTAACCACCACCGAGCGCTCCTTCTTGATGTCCGAAGTCGCCACGCCTTCTAACTTATCAAGCAATTGACATTCGTCCTACCATTGACTGTTTCATGAAAACTAGTGGTATTTTTTCGTTCTTGCGCGGCCGCTCCTGGTTGGGTTCGAATGCAATTATTTGCGGGAACCCGGCTCGAACGGAAGTCGAAAGTCTGCATCATCCAGCAGCCGGTTAGTAGCGGTAACCAGTCATTCGTTCTCCAAATTCCTCAATGACGGCAAGGGGTCGAAATTTACAGTTCGATGGAACGGGTCGCACACAGAATTTCACGGGTTTTGATTGATCGTCCGATTTGAATCTGGCGATGACCGAATGCGCAACCCATAGCGCGCGTTCTGCGATCAAAAACAGTGTCCGAGAGTACCGGAACTTGTGTTCAAGGCCGCCGGAATGCGCATATTTGCGCATATTGAAGACGTTCGCGCGGCGTCACACGTAAGCCTCCCCCTATATCGCCGCTAAAAATTTCAGTAGAGCATCGCGATCTGCTTGGGACATACGCGCGAATGCATCCCGTGCAACCGCCGCTTCGCCGCCGTGCCACAAGATGGCCTCAGTGACATTGCGCGCGCGGCCATCGTGCAACATCGCGGTGCTACCCGTCACGGTTTCGGACAATCCCAGCCCCCAAAGCGGCGGCGTGCGCCAATCGCGCGGACCGGCTTCGAAGTCCGGGCGGCCGTCGGCCAGTTCTTCTCCCATGTCGTGCAGCAACAAGTCCGTGTAGGCGTGAAAAGTTTGTTGCGCTAACTGCGGTAGGCGCTCGAATTTGTCTGCGGTCGTCAGGCTCGGCAGGTGACAGACGGCACATTTCGCCTCG
>JANNMV010000019.1:0-4114 GCA_031398205.1 Pseudomonadota bacterium
AGCCAACCCATTTCTTGATTTTTGGATGGGTCAGAATATAAAACTGATTCGCCTCGATTGCGGCGAACACGATCTCCGCCACCATCGGCGCGGTCACTCGGCCCGACTGAATCGCGTGACGGGCCGATTCTTCCAGTTTGATATCGTCCTCACCCTTTTGTTCCACGGTGTTTTGTAGGTCGTCGGGACGATTACGCGCGGAATCCCAAATCGCCGTATTCACCCATGCGGGACACAGCACCGACACATCGATGTTCGCGTCACGCCGCTTTAAGTCATGATAGAGCGTTTCCGACAACGTCACTACGCCATGTTTCGCGACGTTGTAAGCCGCCATGCCTTGCGTTGACAACATGCCCGCCACCGATGCCGTATTGATAATGTGGCTGGGCGAATCCTGCTTCAACATGATCGGCGTAAACACACGAATGCCGTGGATCACACCCCATAGATCGACACCCAACACCCATTCCCAATCGGCGATGGTGGTTTCCCAAGCGGTTTTATTCAGCGCTACGCCGGCATTGTTGAATAACAGATGCACGGCGCCAAAACGTTCCAAGGTTTTTTCAGCGATTCGCTCAACATCTTCAGCGAAGGCAACGTTGCTGCGAACAGACAACACTTCCACGCCTTGATTTGAAAATTCCAGTTCAGTGGCCTTCAGCGCGCGTTCTTCGATGTCCGACAGTACCAGCTTCATCCCCTTCTTCGCCGCGAGCCGTGCGATCTCCAGACCCAATCCACTCGCGCCGCCGGTAATGACGGCGACTTTATCCTTAAATTCTTTCATTGTGTTCGGCTACCCATGGCAATGGTCATTGTCCAATGACACCCACTTTCAGAACTTGCGCAACGCGCCACATTTTTCCGGTTTGCGCGAATCGTCATCGGCGATGATCGCCTTCGCCGCTTTCATGTGCTCATTGCGCCAGCATTCCGAACCCAGGCGCACCGCCATCAAATCATGGCCCAGGCAGATCAGGTAACCATCGGCGATCAGACCGCTGTCGTTGCAAAACCGGCCTTCAATGATTTCCGCCTGCCCCATTTTTTGGTAGGTACTCAATTCGATTTTAGGATCGAAACATTGCGCCATGTATCGGGTCAGATCGTCGAGCGTGCAGGCAGTGGCGGCGTGGATCGGCAGCGACGGCAGCATCAGCAACAGCGCGGCTGCAATAGCGCCTAATAATTTCGTACGGAATGTCATGGCACACCTTCGATAGAGTTTTAGTTACAAGCCGCCGGCTTGCGCGGATCGTTTTCGGGAATCAAATTCACCGCGAGTTCCAGCATCGCCGGCGCACCGCAGCCCAGAATGCTTTTCACGGCATCGGAGTTGTCGCCTTGGCAGCGGAACATGCCGTCGCGCGCTAAATCGCCTTTGCCGCAGAACCGCCCTTTGACTAAATCATCCAGCCCTGATTTCTGATAATCGGACGGCGCGCTGATACTCAGACACGCAATGATATGCGTAGCCATGCCTTCGCGATTGCATAAATCCCGAGCAGCAACCGCCGTCGTAGAAAGCACCGCGAAGGCGCCGAGAATAATCGGTACGACAGTGTGTTGGAGCTTCATTTTGCATTTACCAGTAGTGGAAAAGATTTACTAAATTCTGCCGCTGCAATCGGCCGGCTTGCGGGTTTCGTTATCGGCAATGGCCTGCTTCGCCGCCGCCGCGTGGGATTCCGTCTTGCACGCAAGAATAGTTTTAAGTTGATTGCTGTCGTGCAGCCAACAGGACATCAGACCATCGGTGACAAACAGCGGCTTGCCACAAAAATGTCCCTTCAAAATATTGTCGCGACCACCCTGCTGTAATTTGGACAGGTCTTTTTGCGCCGGATCGGTACACCAGGTGATCAGCGTTGCGATTTCGTCGATCTTGCAACCCAGGTCGTATTCCGCACGTGCCGCGCCATTGATTGCGAAAACCATGGTTGCCGCGGCGATAGTTGTCCACCACTTCATATTAATTCCTTCGTTAAATTCGTTCGATGATAGTCGCCGTCGCCATGCCATGGCCGATGCACATGGTCTGCAAACCGAACTGACCACCGCTGGCTTCCAGACCGACGAGCATTTTTGCCATCAACCCGCCGCCGGTTGCCCCGAGCGGATGACCATGGGCAATCGCACCGCCCCAAGGGTTAACTTTGTCCATATCCGGTTTGATCTCGCGCGACCAGCCCAACACTACGGTGGCGAACGCTTCGTTGATTTCAAACCAGTCGATATCCGCCACACTCAGCCCCGCCTTCTTTAACGCCAATTGCGTCGCCGGGATGACACCCATCAATTGCAAAGTCGGGTCGGAACCCACCACCACACGCGCGCGAAATCTTGCCCGCGGCTTGAAGCCATCGGCCTTCGCGACGTCACGATCGGCCAACAATACCGCCGACGCGCCATCGGAAATTTGGCTGGCATTGGCGGCCGTCACCACGCCGTTGCCGGCGGGACGAAATACCGTCTTTAACTCCGCCATTCGTTTTTCGTCGATCACTTCGCGCACGCCTTCATCGCGGGTGAAATTCGCCACTGCTGTGTGGGGATCGACACCGGGGGTCATGATCACTTCTTTATTGCGCGCGGCTTTCGCCGCCCCCGTCGCCTTGCGATGGCTATCCTTGGCGAAATCGTCCACATCTTTGCGCGTCAGCCCCCATTTTTCGGCAACGCGCTCAGCGCTTTCGCCCTGATGAATCAGATCATGTTGTTTGAACAACTCGGGGTTGAGCAACTCGAATCCCTGGGTCGATTGGCCGAGGGAAATATCCAGAAACATCGGCACTCGCGTCATACTCTCGACGCCGCAACCGATGGCGTATTGCATATCGCCCGCCGCGATGGCTTGAGCGGCAAAATGCACCGCTTGCTGCGACGAGCCGCACATGCGATTCAGCGAAACGCCCGGCACTTCAACAGGAAAACCGGCCAGCAACACGCCGAGGCGCCCAGGATTGGCGCCTTGCTCACCGGCTAGCGTGACGGTGCCGTTGACAACGTCCTCGATCTTTGCCGGATCGATGCCCACTCGATTCACCAAACCCTTCAACGCGTGGGCCAACAAACTATCGGGGCGCGTCTCGCGCAACGCGCCGCCGCGGCGGCCGAAAGGCGTGCGCACCGCCTCCAAAATTACTGCTTCTGACATACCATGCTCCGTAGCCCAAACAATCAAGAATGGCATACTACCAGATTCATGTTTCAGAATTATTTGCACTACCTCGCCAGACGCCAATAGCCACGCGCTTCTCAGCCTATGCCACGCCACGAATCAAGCTGGGCGCGGCGCTTGGCGGCATCTTGAAATTCAATCCGACACCCGGATATTTCGTGATATTTTTGACGAGTACGACATTGAGGGTAAGCGGCGAAAACGAAACAGGTGATGAGCCAAACGCCTTATCCCGACTTGCATTTGGCAAGGCATGCCTGGAGAGGCGCACTGCTATTGACTTGCAGCCCGGTGCTGATTTTCCCCCATTAGGCAACTCGCGCGCTTTGCGGGTATCATAGTTCCATTCGATACAGAGAATTTCTATGCAACGTTTTGATGTCATCGTCATCGGCAGCGGTTTGGCCGGCATGTCCGTCTCGTTGCGTTTGGCGGAGCGCGGCAAACGCGTTGCGCTGGTTACCAAACAACAACTCATCGACGGCGCCAGCAATTGGGCGCAAGGCGGTATTGCCGCGCCGATCGCCGACGACGATTCCACCGACGATCACGTCAAAGACACTATCGTCGCCGGCGCCGGTTTGAACGACGCCGCGGCGACGCGCTTTGTCGTCGAACATGCCAAGGACGCGATCGAATGGCTGGTGGCGCGGGGCGTGCCGTTCACGCGCGACGAAACCAGCCCACTCGGTTTTCACCTTACGCGCGAAGGCGGCCACAGCCATCGGCGCATTTTGCATGTCGAGGATGCCACCGGCCATGCGGTGCAACTCACGCTCACGGAGCAGGTGCAGCGGCAGCCGAACATCACGCTATTCGAACATCACATCGCTATCGATCTCATCACCGGCAAACGCTTGGGCCGCGACGAACAGCGTTGTTATGGCGCCTACGTGCTGGATAAAACCACCGATGAAGTGCTGACCG
>JANNMV010000045.1:0-2781 GCA_031398205.1 Pseudomonadota bacterium
CGACTATTACTATCTTGAAGAGTTACTCTTTTGGGCGAACTGGAACTTGTTAGAGCTCGCGCCGTCTTACCGCCAGTTTGAAAAGGGCCTACTCAAACCGGGGCAGGTTCGTGCCCAGGCCTGGGGACTGCGCACCCTTGCACAAGCCGCCTATATCGCGCCCGATTCACATCCCCTGAAACGCTACTTCATCGACCGACTGAATTGGAATCTCGATTGGTACAACGACAAATTTTCCAATAACCCCGATGCCAACAAACTCGGCGTGCTTACGGCGGGGATTGCGATCGTAGCAGCGGATGGCTTGGGCGTGTTACCTTGGCAAGATGACTTTTTCACCTGGGCGGTCGGCTACACGTGGGCGCTCGGTTTCCCACAGGCCCGGCCGCTGTTGCGGTGGAAGGCGAAATTTACGGTCGGTCGCATGATCGATCCAGATTTTTGCTGGGTTTTTGCGTCTGAATACATTTTGAACGTGCGCGCCCGCAGAAGTAGCGAGCAACTGTTCGAGAGTTTTCGCGAGATCTATCAGGCCACGATTGCCGCGCGAGTGAATAGCAGAGGCACCCGCCTAGGCGATCTCGCCTGTGACAGTCAAGACATGGCGGAGTGGCGTACCGCCGCGCGCAACGAAAAAAATCCTGGTACAACGCGCGCCGTGCGCGGTGAGATGGTCGGTTATCCCTATAGCCCCGAAGGGTTTCCGGCGATCTTACAGCCGGCACTGGCGGCCGCGGTGGATGCCGGTATTCCCGGAGCATCGGAGGCGTGGCAGCGTTTCCTCGCGCGCTCCATTCCCAGCGACTACCGATTTGAGCCGCAGTTCGCGATTGTGCCTTTCTCATCGCTGCCCAAGTAGAGGTGCAAGCGGGTTTTCGGGTTTTGTCGTAAGAATAATTTTTATGAGCCGTCACTTAAGCACTGCATATCGTCGCCAAACCATACCTTCGATTGACTACTCGCAAGTGCAGACCTACAATTCAAAGTGTTGAAAAATAGTGTAAAAATGGTGAAGAGTACGAAGATTTTCATCTCGCATCAATTCGATGTTCTGGCGCTGCGTCCCGATTGGTTTAGATGTCGTTGCCGCGATTGGCCTGGGGCTCATCGTTCGGCGGGTGGGCATCGGTTCGATTTTTTCGATCACCCAAGTAAAAGCCAGCGCCGGTGTTACGTCATCGGCATCAACAGCAGTCATTAGGGAATTCAATTGAGAGATATAGCGATCGCCGCGGTGATATTGGGAATACTTCCGTTTGTTTTGAAACGCCCGTGGATCGGCGTCATGATGTATGTCTGGGTCAGCGTCATGAACGTTCAACATTTTGGCTATGGGATTGCCGACATACCGTTCGCGGCGATCATTGTCGTGATCACCCTTATAGGAATGGTGACGACAAAAGAGGAAATTGGGCTACCGATCAATGCAACCACCTTACTGCTCATTTTTTTTCCACTGTGGATGTGTTTGACCTACACCGTCGCCCTCGAACATCAGATCGATGGGTACAATCGCTGGAAAGAGGTGATGAAGATTTTCTTTTTCATCTTAATTAGCGCTTCAATAATCAAATCACGCAAGCATGTCGAATGGCTGATCTGGGTCATTGTTTTTTCGGTCGGTTTTTACGGGGTGAAGGGCGGTATTTTCACCATCGCCGGCGGCGGTGCCTATCGGGTGTGGGGCCCGCCCGGGAATAGTTCCATCACCGACAACAATTCAATCTCCGTGGCATTGGTGATGATGATTCCATTGATGTATTTTCTTCGTTCAATCGCAACTAACAAATGGATTAAATTGGGTTTGTTGGGCGCCATGGGACTCAGCATGATGGCCATTTTGGGGAGCCATTCGCGCGGGGCCTTCCTGGCCGTGTTGGCAATGGTGTTGTTCTTATGGCTCAAGAGCCAGAAAAAGTTTCTCCTTGGAATCGCTATCGTGGCCTTGATTCCGTTAGCAATCGGATTCATGCCGGCCAACTGGACAGAACGCATGAAGTCCATCGAAGCGTACCAAGAAGACGGTTCGGCGATGGGCAGGATTAATGCGTGGAAAATGGCATTTAATGTCGCGAACGATCGACCATTGGTAGGCGGAGGATTTGAACTCTATACGGCCAAGACATTTGCAAGATATGCCCCGAATCCGCTGGCAATTCACTCAGCACACAGTATTTATTTTCAAATATTGGGCGAACATGGATACGTCGGATTGCTCGCGTTTCTTGCGCTTGGGATGGTCGGATGGGCCAACGGCACTAGAATAATTAAGTTGACCCGATCCAATCCCGAGCAAAAATGGGCAGGCGATTTAGCCAGGATGATCCAGGTGAGTTTGATCGGGTTTGCGGTCGGCGGGTTGTTCGTGAATATCGGTTATTGGGAAATTCACTACTATGAAATTGTTGCTTTGATGGTGATCCACAATTTGGTAAAGCAACCCGAACGCGGTTTAATGATGCGAGCAAAAGGCCGGCAAGAGAAACTCGCTTAAAGTTGATGCACTACACTGCGCCACGTGTGCAACAGCCGCGCGGCCTTTCCGGCCTGTTTCGTTTGCTCGTTGGTGGTTCCTTTAAACCCGCCCCACAGGGCGAGTTAAACTTCGCGTTGAGCCGGAAATGAGTAGGCGGAAACGCGCAGAACTGACACCATTTACCGCGCGTTGCAAGTGAGCTACGAGATGATAATCTCAACTAATCGCTTGGGATAATGATTGGACAATCAAAACGAATTGCTTGCATCACGACCGGTTTACCGGCCATAAGCATATACGCGAGG
>JANNMV010000053.1:0-4287 GCA_031398205.1 Pseudomonadota bacterium
GACGTATTCGCGATTGACGTGTTTTAAATACTCCGCACGAATCAAGCGATACACGCCGGTCCAACCAGTGATGCCGAGGATCATGATCACGGTGAATAATCCGCGGGTATTGAAAACCGCGGCGAAGGCCAGGATCAACAGTAAATTCGGGATCGAGGTGAAAACGTTGTAAACCCATTCGAGTAAATCGTTTACCCAACCGCCAAAGTAACCGGCGAGCGCGCCGAGCAATGTGCCGAGGAACACGGCGATGAACGCCGCGGCAAAACCGACGAAAATCGACGACTGTGCGCCCTTAATGGTTTTCGCGATGATGTCGCGCCCCCACTTGTCGCCGCCGAACGGCAAGGACTCCGCTCTCGCAGAAACCGTAAGTTGCAATAATTTTGCCTTCGCTTCGATTTCCGGCAATACATCGGCGAGCGGATCGACATCACCCAAATCGACGATGGCGGCGTCTTTTGGCACGGCCAATTCGGGCAGCGCCGCTTCCGCGCGCAACGCTTCGCCCTTGTCGACCTTGCCGATAAAACTTGGGCTGGCGAACGATACGCCAACTTGATCGTCCCAGTTTTTTGCGATCAATCCCAGCGCCGATAAGAGAATCACGAACATGAATAACGCAACGACGGTCAGCGATACCATCGCGACCCGATCGCGCTTCAAGCGCTGCCAGGCCAGTTGCCATATGCCTGAGGATGCGCTCTGGTATTGGGTGGGGGGCTGGCCTAGGGCCACCCCGGGCCGTTGGCTCTCAGGCCGGTCTGTTAAAGCGCTCATTTGAATTCCACGCGCGGATCGGCAACGCGGTACAACACATCGGCGAGCAAATTAAACAGCATGGTCGCGAACGCAAGATAAATCGTCACGGCTTTGATGATCGGGAAATCGCTTTTATCGACGGCGTTGATCACCTCACGACCGAGCCCAGGAATCGAAAAGAATTTTTCTAATAGGAACGCGCCGAAAATCAGCGACGGCAGCGACATCGCAACATTGGTGATGATCGGAATCATGGCGTTGCGCAGCACATGCTTGAACAACACCTGGCTTTCCGGCAAGCCCTTGGCGCGCGCGGTGCGCACGTAGTCGTGGTTGATCTCGTCCAAAAATACAGCACGATAAAAACGAATTCCTGGACCTAAGCCAACTAAGACCGCGAGCAACACCGGCAATGGCGCGTAGGTCGTGAGATTCGTCAGCACGCTGTCGTTCCATCCTTGCACAGGGAACAGCTCTAAGCGATATCCAAGGAAATATTGCCCGGCGATGATATAGGCAAGAAAGCTGATGGACATGGCAATGGTGCACACGACCATGACCGCTCGATCTGTGAGCGAGCCACGCCAATAGGCCACCAGCATCGCCAGCACCACGCACAGAATCACCTCGATGATTAGAATGGGCGCCATGATGGTGATGCTGGGCCCGATGCGTTTGGCGAATATTTCGGCTACCGGTTCTTTGGTCGACCAACTGCGACCAAAATCGGCGGTGACGACTTGCTTGGCGAAAATCGCCATTTGCTTCCAGTAGGGTTCATCAACGCCCAGTTGTTTGCGAATATTTTCGATGTCGGCTTTGTTGGAAATCTTGCCGGCAAGGACTTGCGCGGGATCGCCCGCGAAGGTATGGAACAGCAGAAAAACCAGCAACATCACGCCGAGCATGGTCGGGATCATTTGCCATAGGCGTCGGATGATGTAGGCGGTCATGCTAAACCTCTTCCCGCTGTAGTCGTCATTCCCGCGAAGGCGGGAATCCATTCCGTTTTGGTTTCATGCCGAGTCCACATGGATTCCAGCCTTCGCGGGAATGACAAGAGGGCAAGTAGGTGGCAGAGCATCATCGGTTCGCGTTTCTCTTCTCGAGATCAATATCGAGATACTTCCAAGGCGCATGCATAATGGGATGGCGCTTCAGCGACGAAACCCACGGTTGCGCAACGGAATTGGCGATACGATGAACGCCCAATTTCCACGGCGCATATACCAGCACCAACTTGGACATGTCCTGATAGAGCTTGGTGCGCTCGGGGGAATCCGGCATGCGCTTCACTTTCTCGTAGAGATTGTCGTAGGCGGCGAGTTTGAAGCGCGCGGTGTTGGCGTCTTCATTTTTGCCGTACAACAATTGCAAATAATTTTCGCCGTCGGGATAATCGGCAATCCACGCCGCGCCCCACATTTGCAGCTTACCGAGCTTCGAGGCTTTCACCAGATCTGGCCATTTACCTTTCTTGAACGTCATCTTGATGCCGATAGCATCCATATTACGTTTCCATAACTCGTCGTACTGGCGATTGTCGCCGCTAGCAATGGATGCCTGCTCGATTGCCAGTGACTTACCGTCGGGCAGTTCGCGATAGCCATCGCCGTCACGATCCTGGTAACCGAAATGATCGAGCAGCGCCTTGGCTTTGGCGGGATCGTAGTCGTTGTGGTTGGTGCGAAAGCGCGGATCGTAGCCCGCCACACCCGGCGCAATCGGCGATTGCGCTTGGACTGCTTGATTCTTACGAATGATCTGGATTTCTTGTTGCGTGTTGTAGCCGCTGGAAATTGCTCGACGCAATGCGATTTTTTCCTTGCTATATCCGCCGACGATCGGATCGTCCATATTGAAAAAAGTATAAGTCAGATCCGGCTCTGCGCTCTGGTAGTGGCGAATGCCTTTTTTCGCGAGGGAGGGCTTGAGCTTGCCACCGGGAATCACTTGATTCACAAATTCACCAGGGATTCCGCTTAGGTCTAACTGACCGCCGAGAAACGCCAACCAGAATGGCTGGGATTCTTCAATCACGGTCACTTCAACACGGCCTATTATCGGAAGCGTTTTGCCTTTAAGCCGTGCGGCGATTTGTTGATCGACGGCATCATTGCCAGGCGCCGAATCAAAGTAACTCTCGCGAAAAGTAGGATTGGCTTCGAGGATCATCTTGTGCCCACGGGTCCAACTCTTGAGCACATACGGGCCGGTGCCGACGGGATGACCGCTGATGTCGGCGCCGTATTGCGCCACGACTTCTCGCGCGAGCGCGCCTAAGGTCGGCATGGCAAGGATGTAGAGCAAATTGTAGTCGGGCTCCTTCAGGTTAATTCTTAGCGTGTAACGATCCACGACTTCGAGGCCTGCGACGGGCGCGTCGTAGTCAAATTTGTTAGTTGCTTTCGCTTTCGCCACCACATCGTCCATACCGATGATCTTGCCGTCCAACAAGAACAACCAAGGTGAACGCAACGCCGGATCGAACAGGCGACGCATACTATAAGCGTAGTCTTGTGCGATGAGCTCGCGCCGTTTCCCCTTGAAGGCGGGATCCTCGGCGAACACGATTCCGCGTTTGAGCTTAAAGGTATAGCTCGAACCATTGTTCGAGACTTCCGGCATTTCACTTAACGTCAACGGCGCCAACTGCACCGGCCGCGCCAAATAATCGTAGCCAAGCATCGGCTCGATCACCGCCTCGATAATGGTGTTGGAATACAGATCGGAAACGGCGATCGGATCGAAGCCCGTTTCAGCGGTCGGAAAACCCAAACGCAATACCTTTTTCATATCGGCGGCATGGCTGCCGAGCGCGGCAACAAAGCTTAGGCACAAGAGGGCGAGACGTATTTTCATTCTGGCTGCGGGATGGGTCTTGTCCGCTAATTTAACATAGGGATGGCGGAAGATTTTGGTTTATCATTCCCGCAACGTTTTTGATTCGGAGGCGCCATGGCATTTCTCACCGGCAAGAAAATATTAGTCACGGGTTTGTTGAGTAACCGCTCCATCGCCTACGGCATCGCGCAAGCGGCGCAACGCGAGGGCGCGGAATTGGCTTTCACCTATCAAGGCGACGCGATTAAAGATCGCGTCATCAAACTCGCGGCGGAATTCAAGTCCAACATTATTTTGCCGTGCGATGTCACCAGCGATGCGGAAATCGACGCGCTTTTCGCCAGCTTGTCCAAGCGCTGGGACTGGCTGGATGGAATTGTTCACTCGATTGCCTTCGCGCCGCGCGAGGCGCTTAGCGGGGATTATCTGGATACGCTGACGCGGGAAAGTTTTCGCATTGCCCACGACATCAGTGCCTATAGTTTCGCCGCGCTGGCAAAGGCAGGATTGCCGATGATGCTGGGCCGCAACGGTGCGCTAATTACCCTGAGTTATTTGGGCGCGATTCGATCGGTGCCGAGTTACAACGTGATGGGTTTGGCGAAAGCGAGTTTGGAAGCGAACGTGCGGTATCTAGCCCAGAGCCTCGGGCCGCGCGGCATTCGCGTGAACGGCATTTCC
>JANNMV010000274.1:0-2309 GCA_031398205.1 Pseudomonadota bacterium
CTGCTTAAATCGCATTTCTGCGATGCTCACTCAAAGTCAATCCGGAGATTAACTTCTATGTAAGCACTTAGTTCAATTACTTTGAATCCAAACTAAGCGCCCACACTTATCGGCTGTAAGTTTTTAAAGAACAATAGACTAGCCAAATCCAGCGATACTTTTTTTGAATTTGGTTGCGGAGGTAGGATTTGAACCTACGACCTTCGGGTTATGAGCCCGACGAGCTACCAGGCTGCTCCACCCCGCGTCTGATCAAGCAAGACCGCAACTATAACAAAGATTTCAATTTCATGTCAACAATCTCGGTCAAATTTTCTTGCGGCCTCGCTATCAATTCGTCTTGCAATCTCCCCTGGAAACGTGTTGCGGGGGGTCATGAAGTTCAAGCAAGAGGGCGGATTATACATAGGCCTGTGGAATAGGCAAGCGTGTTCGCTTAAATTAACTAACGTGCGTTATACTTTTCGCCGCGATCGCACTAAAACAATACTTTCAGGAGAGTTCCATGCACGGTCTTATGATGAATACGCCCCTACTGATTTCCTCCCTCATCCGGCATGCGTCGGAACATCACGCCGATACAGAAATTGTTTCACGCTTAACCGAGGGCGGCATTCATCGCTATACCTATTCCGACGCGCACAGGCGTTCGCGTCAACTGGTCAACGCCTTGCTCTCCCTGGGAATCAAACCGAGTAATCGAATCGGCACGCTGGCCTGGAACGGTTTTCGCCACTTTGAAACCTATTTCGCGGTTTCTGGCATGGGCGCGGTTTTACACACTATCAACCCGCGTTTGTTTCCTGAGCAAATCGCCTACATCGTCAATCACGCCGACGACCAATATGTTTTTTTCGACATCACCTTCGCAGCACTAGTCGACGGCATCGCGCCCCATTGTAAGAACGTGAAAGGGTGGGTAGCGATGACCGATCGCACTCATATGCCTACCATGAAAACATCCCCGGTGCTGTGCTTCGAAGAACTGGTTGCCGCAGCGTCGGATCGATACGAATGGCCGACCTTTGATGAGAACACCGCCTCATCGCTGTGCTACACCTCCGGCACGACCGGAAATCCCAAGGGCGTGCTGTACAGCCACCGCACGACGATATTGCACACCTACGCAATCGCCTTGCCGGACGTGATGAACCTGTCCGCGCGCGATGTGATTTTGCCGGTGGTGCCGATGTTCCATGTCAATGCTTGGGGCACGCCCTATGCGTGCGCCATGGTCGGCGCGAAGATCGTGTTTCCCGGCGCCGGACTCGATGGCGCCAGCCTACATGAATTGTTTGAGAGTGAAGGCGTGACCCTCTCCGCCGGCGTGCCCACGGTTTGGTTGGGCCTGCTCAACTACGTCAAACAGAACAACCTAAAATTCACCACCATGAATCGCACCGTCATCGGTGGCTCCGCCTGCCCGCCCGCCATGATTAAGACGTTCCAAGACGATTATGGCGTGCGCGTACTCCACGCTTGGGGCATGACCGAAATGAGCCCCCTCGGCACGCTCAACACCTTCAAAGAAAAACATTTCAAGTTGGATGACGCCGAACGCTTCGCCCTTCAACAAAAACAAGGCCGCGCCATTTTTGGCGTGGAAATGCGCATCATAGGTTCGGATGGAAAGGATCTACCCCACGACGGCAAAGCCTTCGGAGATCTGCTGGTACGTGGCTCCTGGATCGTGCGCGAATACTTTAAGAGTGAAGGCGGCGATCCGCTCACACCCGACGGTTGGTTCCCCACCGGCGATGTCGCCACCATCGACCCCCGATGGCTTTATGCAGATTACCGATCGCTCGAAGGATGTCATTAAGTCTGGGGGCGAATGGATCAGCTCGATTGACCTGGAGAATCTGGCCATCTCCCACCCCGATGTCGCAGAAGCGGCCGTGATTGGAATCGTTCACCCAAAATGGGACGAGCGCCCGCTACTGGTCGTCGTCAAGAAAGCCGGCGCCAGCGTCAGCAAAGAAGACCTGTTGAAATTCTTTGAAGGCAAGATCGCCAAATGGTGGATGCCCGACGACGTCGCCTTCGTCGATCAATTGCCACACACCGCGACCGGAAAACTGCTCAAGACAAAATTGCGCGAGGACTTTAAAGACTATCGGCTTCCGACCGCCTAATTGGAAATGGGCGCTTGTTATAATGTTCGATTAGTCACCACCTGCGAAGTCTTAACAGATGTCGATCACACCCAAGTCGCCGGAACAAATCGAGAAAATGCGCGTCGCCGGCCGTCTCGCCGCCGAAGTGCTTGACTACATCACGCCCCACGTGAAACCCGGCATCTCGACCGG
>JANNMV010000275.1:0-4108 GCA_031398205.1 Pseudomonadota bacterium
ATCGCGCATGTCCGGTGGGACGGTGGTCGTGATGGGTCAAGTCGGCGCATTCGCCGCTTACGCGATGAAGCGCGGCACCCTGTTGCTCAAACATACGCCGCAGCAATTGCCGCCGACCTTTAATGACTGCGGCGTTCATGCGTTTGGATTTTTGTCGTTGTTGTTGCCGGCGATACACACATATGGCAAGCCGTTTTCCGATTTAACGTTCGACGCAAATCGTGCGCGGCGTTGGATGGGCGATGTAGCGAATGTTGGGCGCGGTGAGATTTTGGTATGCGGTGGATCCGCTTCGCTTGGTCCACCCTACCCATGACCCCTGCGGCGAAACCGCAGCGACGGCCATGCAAACGCCGCACCCAGCGCCAATCCGGCAACCACATCGATAAACACGTGTTGTTTGATCGCCATAGTGGAGTAGGCGATAGTGGCGAACCACAGCCAATTGAGAGCGCGCACCATCGGTGGTGCACCGATGTCGCGCAACAAATGGTTGAGCCAAAACGCCGAGAAAATCGCCACGGCCACGTGCATCGACGGACAGGCATTGGCGGCGGCGTCCGCGCCTTTGAGCATGTCGAAGCTGGCGTGCTTGCTCCATTCTTCGATGGGCAATAACACCGTGGTCGGCCAAAAATAAAAGCAGGTCAGTCCGGCCAGGCAAAGCGCTGCGATCCACCCGCCGTAGCCGATCAGTTCACGGCGCTGCAAAATCAGCGCGGCGGGGAGGGAAACGTAAAGCCACAGCGTGACGTAGGGAATCAGCGCCCAAGCTTGAAACGTCACGAGTTGGTCGATTATCGTGACCGGCATCACGGTCACGGCGGCGCGCGGATTCTTCATCAAATGAAAATAGGCCAGGAAGAAAATACTCATGTAGGCCGTGGTGCCGACGCCTTTCAACCAGGCGTGCGCGCGAATGCGCGGGATGATTTGGCGATGCCACGGGCGCGGCGGCGCTGCGGCGCGCGCGATCGGGGTGGAAATCGGGGTGGTTTGCATGAGGTTAATTTTCTCAGGACGGCGCGGCATTGGGGAAAAAATGTTTGGCCGTTACCTTGGCGCCGCTGTGCCAGGTGCGTTATCCCGTGCGGCTTCTGGCAATGCCTGACCTGGGAGGCAGTATCCATGCGCCTCTTGGCGCGGCACGCTTAAAGGTTCGGCGCTGTGGCAGAATGAAATGAATTAAACGCCCAGCGCCGTTGTCGAACACTGAAGCATGAACAGGAGAACATCATGGAACAAGCCAAGGAACGAGTGTATTCGGAAAGCGAGATCAAGGCCAAACTCGAGGCCGAGTTGCCGAAATGGTATTTCGAAGAAGGCTGGATACGCCGCAAGTACAAAACCGAAGGTTGGAAGGGTACGCTGATGGTGGTCAACACGGTTGGTCATTTGGCCGAAGCGGCGTGGCACCATCCCGATCTCACCGTGTCCTACGCCTTTGTCCTCGTTAAGCTTTGCACCCATTCGGCGAAGGGCATTTCCGATAAGGATTTCGAATTGGCGAAGAAGATTGAGTCCGTCGTGCACTGGCAGCCTAAGCTCGAAGGCAGCGCATTGGAAGGCACGCCGAACGACGATCAGCGCTTCCGGTATATCAAGTATGACTATTGAGCGTTAGGTCATGGCAGTTGAAAAATTTGAGGGACACGAAACAACAATGAACAAAATGGCGCAATTTGCCGCAGTCATGCTTGCCTGCACTCCTTGGTTTGCCGTGGCGAGCGAGGCGCCTTTCAACCTAAAAGAAATCGCGCCGGGTATTTTTGTGCACCAGGGCCAAATGGTCGCCGAGCGCACGCCGGCCAATATGGGCGATCAGGCGAACATCGGCTTTATCGTCGGCGAAAAATGTGTCGCGACGCTGGATACGGGGGGCAGCATGAAAGTGGGTTTGCTGCTGCGTGCGGCAATTAAGAAAACCACCGACAAGCCCATTTGCTACGTCATCAACAGCCACGTTCATCCTGATCATATGTTTGGCAACGCCGCTTTCAAAGCCGACAACGTCACCTTTATTGGGCACGAGCGGCTTGCTAAAGCAGCCGCTGCGCGCAACAGCAATTACAGCAATTCACTGAAGCGCGACTTAGGCGATGTGGCGCAGGGCAGCGAACTCACGCCGCCGACGCAAACCGTCAAAGCGGGCGAAGCCATGGCGCTGGATCTTGGCGGCCGCACACTCAAAATCCAGGCGTGGCCGGTCGGCCATACGGATAACGATATCAGCGTGTTCGATGAGCAAACGCAAACCTTGTGGCTAAGTGATTTGTTATTCATCGATCACGTGCCCGCCATGGATGGCAGCATTCCCGGCTGGCTGAAAGTAATCGCCGATCTGAAAAAAATTCCCGCCAAAATCGTGATTCCCGGCCACGGTCCGGTGTCGGCGCCATGGCCCAGCGCCATCGAGCCGGAGGAACGTTATCTTGCCAAAGTGGCTGATGGCGTGCGTAAGGCTTTAAAGGACAAACAGACGATTCAAGAAGCCATAGAAGGCGTGGCGTGGGATGAGAAAGATAAATGGCAGCAATTCGAGCATTTCCATCGCCGCACGGTGACGGCAACCTATGCCGAGCTGGAATGGGAAGACTAGGCTATACTGGTCGACTGACGCGCATAGGGGCAGCAAAGTGAAAATCACTACAGCAATCAAGCAGCGTTTTTTAGGTGGCCTGGCGGTCGTGCTGCTGGGATTGAGCGCGACGGCATTTGCCGCCGATCCAATCCCCGACGGCGACCAGTCCGAAGTTTGGAAAAAAGTGCGCGCCAGTTATTTCGAGGGCCGAACCATCACCAACGATACCGATGGTAAAGTTGTCGCGCTCAAGGCGCCCAATCGCGCGGAAGATGCCGCGACCGTGCCGGTGCAGATCAAGACCGGTTTGAGTCAAAGCAATGATCGTTACATTCAAAAGCTGTATCTGTTTATCGACGCTAACCCTTCGCCGGTCGCCGCGATTTTCAGCTTCACCCCCGAGAGCGGTCGGGCCGACATCGACACCCGCGTGCGCATTGAGGCCTATACCCACATGCGCGCGGTGGCGGAAATGAATGACGGCAAGCTTTACATGGCGACGCACTACATCAAGGCCGCCGGTGGCTGTTCGGCGGCGAATGGCACCTTGCCGGATTACGCGAATTTCCAGCCCAAGCTCAAGTTCAAGCTCGATCCCAACGTGGAAAAAGGGCAGCCGACCCTGGCGCAATTGATGATCAATCACCCGAACGCCTCGCCGTTGGTGAAGGATCAAGTTACGCATCTTTATCAGCCCGCATACTACGTGCGCACTATTAACGTGAGCTACGCCGGCAAACAAATCATGACTGCGGACGTCGATTTTTCCATCAGTGAAAATCCCAACTTTCGTTTCTATTTCACACCCAACGGCGACGGCGAATTGCGCGCCGAAGTGATCGACACAAAAGATGTAAAAGTGGAAAGTTTCATTAAGGTAACCCCAACCAGCGGTAAATCATAAACGAGGAGTAGGCGATGATTAAGTGCATTAAAAATTTAATTTTTTCCGCGGTAGGGTTGAGCTTGTTGGCCGCGCCATTGCTCGCCACTGCGGCGGCGGATCCCGATCAAAACGAAAACTGGCTCAAGGTTCGCAAGATGATGTTTCAGGATCGCGAGATTCACGCCAACGCCACCGACGTTTTGCAACTGTGGGTTCCGAAACAAGCGCAAGACGCCGCCATCGTGCCGGTGTTGATTCGCACCAAAATCGAACAAACACCGCAACGCTACATCAAAAATGTGTGGCTCATGATCGACAACAATCCGTCACCGGTCGGCGTGAAATTCACCATGACGCCGGAGAGCGGCCGCGCTGATATCGAGACGCGCGTCCGTGTCGAAACCTATACGCCGATGCGCGCCATCGCTGAATTGAACGATGGCTCGTTATGGATGCACACCAGCACTATCATCGCTGCCGGTGGCTGTTCCGCGGCGGTCATGAAAACCGAGGCGCAACTCAAGAACATGGGCAAGATGAAATTCAAGATCGACGATTTCGTCGAGAAAGATAAACCGGTGCTGGCACAGTTGATGATTAATCATCCCAATTTTTCCGGTTTGGCGATGAACGAGCCTGGC
>JANNMV010000119.1:0-3546 GCA_031398205.1 Pseudomonadota bacterium
CCCTCCTTGATGACGTCGAAGTGATGATAGAAGGTCGCGACTTCGTACACTTCGGTCATCGCCAGATTCATCTCGCTTGCCAGCGCCACGATGTGCGCCGCGGAAAGGTGGCCGAATTTATCCTGCACTTTATGCAAGTGCTCGATCAGCAAATCGCGGCGGCGAGGCTCGTCGCCCAATAGTGCGCGAATTTCCGCCAATGCCGTCGCGTCGACCGGGCGGCCTTTTGGCAGGCCACGCTTGGCTTTTCTTAATGCTTGCTCGACTTGTTTAACGTCGATGGCAACTTCATTCGGCAATCTTTGCTCCTGGGGGATCTTTTAATTATGTCAGTTCAATAGTTTACCCTAATCACCTAGCAGGGGCACCTCTCGATCGATGGGCCTGATCGCTCAATCCTCTGACATCACCCTGACCTGCACGTCCCGTAGCGGGCCTTCGTTGGTGCGACGCAACGTGGGATGCTAAAATCCTGTTTTCCCTTAGTTGAGGCAATAACGCATGAAAGTCCTCGTCGCGGTTAAGCGCGTGATTGATTACAACGTGAAGGCGCGGGTCAAGGCCGATGGTTCCGGCGTCGATCTGGCGAACGTCAAAATGTCTATGAATCCCTTCGACGAGATTGCGGTCGAAGAGGCGATTCGGCTCAAGGAAAAAGGGGTGGTGACGGAGATCGTCGCCGTTTCGCTCGGCGTGATCCAGTGTCAGGAAACATTGCGTACGGCGCTGGCGATGGGCGCGGATCGTGCGATTTTGGTCGAAAGCGATGTCGAATTGCAGCCGTTGGCGTTGGCAAAATTACTGCAAGCCGTGGCGGTGAAAGAGGCGCCGCAGTTGATTATTCTCGGTAAGCAAGCAATCGATGACGATTCGAATCAAACCGGGCAAATGCTCGCCGCGCTGCTCGGTTGGTCGCAGGCGACGTTCGCGTCGAAAGTGGATGTCAATGGCGCCGTTGCCAAGGTGACGCGCGAAGTGGACGGCGGTTTGGAGACGATCGCGGTCAAGCTGCCGGCCATTATCACGACGGACTTGCGCTTGAACGAGCCGCGCTATGCGACGTTGCCGAACATCATGAAGGCGAAGAAAAAACAGCTTGATGTGATGAAGCCGGCCGATCTTGGCGTCGATGTCACGCCACGTCTCACGACTTTAAAAGTGGTCGAACCGCCGAAACGCAAGGGCGGCGTGATGGTCAAAGACGTAGCGGAACTGGTGGCTAAACTCAAGAATGAAGCGAAGGTGATCTGATGACAATTCTAATTCTTGCGGAACACGACAACTCGAGTCTGAAATCGGCAACCGGCAACGCGGTTTCGGCGGCGCAAAAGATCGGTGGCGATATCGTGATTTTGGTGGCGGGCCATCAGTGCCAGGCGGTCGCGCAAGCCGCAGCGAAAATTGACGGCATCAACAAAGTCCTCGTCGCCGATGCCCTGCATTACGCCCACGGTCTCGGCGAAAATCTCGCGAGCTTGATCGTCGGCCTGGCGTCGGGCTATTCACACATCCTCGCGCCCGCTACCACGTCCGGCAAAAATGTGATGCCAAGAGTGGCGGCATTGTTGGATGTCGCGCAGATATCCGACGTGATTTCAGTTGATTCCGCCGATACCTTCGTGCGGCCGATTTATGCGGGCAATGCGTTGGCGACGGTGCAATCGAAAGATATAGTCAAAGTGCTCACGGTGCGAACGTCGGCTTTTCCCAATGCCGCGAGCGGCGCGGGGAATGCGGCGATCGAGACTATTGCCGCGGCTGCGGACGCGGGCCTGAGCGAATTCGTCGGTCAGGAACTGACCAAATCCGAACGGCCGGAATTGGGCGCCGCGCGCATCGTCATCTCCGGTGGACGCGGCATGCAAAACGGCGAGAATTTTAAGCTGCTGGAAACCCTTGCCGACAAGCTGGGCGCCGCGCTCGGGGCGTCGCGCGCGGCGGTGGATTCCGGTTTCGTACCGAACGACTATCAAGTCGGGCAGACCGGAAAAGTGGTTGCGCCGGATCTGTACATCGCGGTCGGTATCTCCGGCGCGATTCAGCATTTGGCCGGCATGAAAGACAGCAAGGTCATCGTCGCGATTAACAAAGATGCGGAAGCGCCGATTTTTCAAATCTCGGATTACGGCTTGGTTGCGGATTTGTTCCAAGCCATTCCCGAATTCATAGCGGAACTGGATAAATCATGAGCTACACACCCCCTCGGAAAGACATGCAGTTCGTGCTGCATGAGTTGATCGGCCTCGGCGCGGTTTCGTCGCTGCCGGGTTGCGAAGAAGTGACCCCGGACTTGGTCGACGCCATTCTGGACGAGGCGGGTAAGTTTGCCAGCGATGTGCTCGCGCCGCTGAATTGGAGCGGCGATCAGCAGGGTGCGAAATGGAGTAACGGCGCGGTGACAACCCCGGATGGTTTTAAACAAGCCTACCGGCAGTTCGTCGAGGGCGGCTGGAATCAACTGCGCTGCGAAGCGGAATACGGCGGACAAGGGCTTCCCGCCTTGGTCTCCACGCCGGTGGAAGAAATGTTCGGTTCGGCGAACCTGGCGTTTTCGTTGTGCCCATTGTTGACGCAGGGTGCGATCGAGGCGATTCAACTCTGCGCGACGCCGGAGTTGAAACAGCGCTATTTGCACAAAATGATTGCCGGCGATTGGACCGGCACGATGAATCTGACCGAGCCGCAGGCCGGCTCCGATCTCGCCGCGCTGCGCTCGCGCGCCGTTCCGGAAGGTGATCACTATCGCATCTCCGGCCAGAAAATATTTATCACCTATGGTGAACACGACATGGCGGAAAACATCGTCCACCTCGTGCTCGCGCGTACGCCGGACGCGCCGGAGGGCGTGAGAGGTATTTCGCTATTCATCGTGCCGAAATTTTTAGTGAACGCCGACGGCAGTCTCGGTGACCGAAACGATGTGCGTTGTGTTTCTATAGAACATAAGCTCGGCATCCACGCCAGCCCGACGGCGGTGCTGGCGTTCGGCGACGGCGGCGGCGCGATTGGTTATTTGATCGGCCAGGAAAATCGCGGACTCGAATACATGTTCGTGATGATGAACGCCGCGCGTTTTGCTGTCGGTTTGGAAGGATTGTCGATCGGTGAGCGCGCCTATCAAAAGGCGCTGAGCTACGCCAAGGAGCGCGTGCAAGGCACGGAAATCGCGAAGAAGGGCGGGGCGCGCGTGACCATCATCAACCATCCCGATGTGCGCCGGATGTTGATGTCGATGAAAGCCCAAGTCGAAGCGATGCGTGCGTTGTTTTACAGCACGGCGGCGTTGTTCGACAGCGCCAAACGTCATCCCGATTCAGAGCAGCGCAAGCGTCATTTGCTGCTGGGCGAGTTATTGATTCCGATTGTTAAAGGATGGAGCACCGAGCTCGGTATCGAGATCGCATCCACCGGCATCCAGATTCACGGCGGCATGGGTTTCATCGAAGAGACCGGCGCCGCGCAGCATCTGCGCGATGCGCGCATCGCTACGATTTACGAAGGCACGACCGGTATTCAGGCGCTTGATTTGATCGGCCGCAAGCTCGG
>JANNMV010000149.1:0-4187 GCA_031398205.1 Pseudomonadota bacterium
CTAAACGTCCTCACGAGTGTTGCGTTTTTGCAAATCGCTCAAAAATAGTGATACAATACAAGGCTTATATAGAAAATTTTTCTAGACCTGGTAGAATTTTTTAGTCGGCTGTTATGAAATAGCCGGAATAGTTTTGTTAACTCACGTAAGGGAACCATATGAATCACTCTCTCCTCCTAGCCGCTTTGTTGGCTGTTGCACTTGCCGGCTGTGGCAAGACAGAAGAACCCGTTGCACCTGCTGCACCTGCACCTGCTGCTGAAGCGCCTGCCGCTCCTGCGGCTGAAGCGCCTGCCGCGCCCGCTGCCGACGCTGCAATGGACGCAGCTAAGGACGCCGCCGTTGGTGCTGTTGACGCCGCTAAAGACGCTGCCACAGGCGCGGTCGACGCTGCTAAAGACGCCGGCGCTGGTGCTGCTCAAGGCGCTGCCGATGCTGTGAAAGATGCAGCCCAAGGCGCCGCTGATGCTGCCAAAGACGCTACTGCTACTGAAGAAAAGAAGTAATACAGTAAAGTAATGACTGTATAAAAAAAGCCGACCTGCGGGTCGGCTTTTTTATTGTCTGATTTACGGCTTAGCCTGCTTTATCGGCCGCCGACGTTCCGCGCTGGTAAAAATCCGCGGCGACGCTATGCAGCGGAATCCCGAGCGGCTGGCCGACGTAGGGCCCGGCCACCGCGCCCGTTAAGTCGGGGTTGAGCGACGCCCAGTTCGCTTGCATAGCCTGAAGAATCTTCTCGGCGATGGGCTGCAATAAATCCGCACGCGTCACCAGCAGGTGATCTTTGAGCACCGCCAGTGCGCACAACGCCACAGGGCCGATCTTGGCGAAAGAATCTTGTCCGAGCCGTGCTGCCGCCGCATCGGTTTGCGAAAGTACGCCAACCTCGAGCTGATTGGTGAATAGTAGTTTGACCAGCTCAGGCGCCGTCCGCGCGCGGCCCGAGGCGGATTTGCTGTCTTGCCAATAGGTCGCGAAAAATCCAGCCAAACCATCGGCCACCACGCCCGCGCGTGGGTCGTCCTTGGACGCCATGATAATCAGCCGCGTCTTGCGATAGATCTGAAATTTTCGATAGGGCGAATGGCCGCTGAGCAACGCCCATGCGGCCAGCGCAGCACCCGAAACAATAAAGGAACGACGATTCATGATGACGGCGGGGCATTACGCCCCGCCTTTTCTGAGCGTTACTTAGTGAATACGCCGAGATCCAAAATCGCGGAGACCGCGAAATTGGGCACGTCGACCACATTACCGATACGCAGATCCACCGCCACGCTCGCCAAGCAATAGGCCTGCTCGCGCGACAGCCCTTTATTGGTGACCAACCAATCGATCATATGGATCAATGCATCGCGGGCGGCCAGGGTGACGTCTTCGGACAAGTTGGTCAGGCCCATGAGCTTGGTGCCGTCCAAATACTTATGGGTCGGCGGAACCATGCCTTCAGGTTTGAACGGGTAGCCGACGGTCGCGTAAAATTTATTCGGCGTGATGCGATGCAACTGCTTGCCGCCTTCGTAGTGCACGGTTTTAACCTGGGAGCCGAGGCCTTTGCGAATCGATACTTTTACTTTCACCGTCGCACCCATTTCGATCGCCGTGCCGGAAACTTCACCGTCGCCTTGGGCGAAATGCACGTCGCCGATGGACAACAGGCAGCCCTTTACGTAACAGGGGAACAGCATGGTCGTGCCGACTTGCATCTGCTTGATGTCCATATTGCCGCCGTTCTCACGGGGCGGAATGGTGCGCAGGCAAAGATCTTTGGCGCTACCGTTTTCGCCACATACATCGGCCGGGAGCGCTTGCGTCGGCTGCGGTGGCAAGGCTACGCCACCGACGGCGCCTAAGTCACCTTCACGCTTTTTCCACGCGACGGTTTGATCCGGTCCCGGCGCAACGCCGACGGTTCCCAAAAATCCATCAAGCTTGATCTTCACACCGGGTAAATCAGGTGACGTGGCGCCCTTGCGGGTTAGATCCCAACGCACCAGGAACGGCTCGGTGAAAAGGTCGCGCAGGAAACCAAAACCCGGCACGATGATGGTGTAGCCGAACTTGTCCGGATTCACGTCAACCAACTCAACCGCCAGCACGTCGCCCGCTTCGGAACCCTCGACAAACAACGGTCCGGTGATCGGATGAACCAGATTCAAATTCAGGCCGGCAATGTCTTTCGCCGACGACTGGCGCGTCAGGCCGTCGTCAAACGCATCGCGCGTGCCGAAGGTGATGACATCGCCCGGCTTTGCCGTCGCGACGGGCTTGATATCGTGGTGCCACCGGTTGTGGCAATTCGGGTCATCCACGCAATGGGGACCCTTTTTCGGAATGTTTATATTGGCGGCGACCGCAGTCTGCGCGCCCAGCAACGCAACGGCCAGCACAACGCTGGAGCCAATGTATTTGACAGTCGGTGACAAGCGAGACATCGAAACTCCCTCCTAAGTGGTTGTTAGAACGAAACGACAGTGCCAAGCAAATTCGACGGCTGAATCAGCATCAACACGAATTAATCGGCGCAGTATCAAGGTACCAGAAGCAAAATCCAAAGTCGATACATTTGCCGGATTCTTTTATTCTTAACATGCCAGAAGCCGCGTCCAGCCTTGAGTCTGGCGGCATGCGCGCCAGGAGCCACACTGAGACTGCCTCCTGGCGCAGTGGGTATTTATTTGTTCTTGTTATAGACATCCACACACACCGCAGCCAGCAGCACCAGCCCTTTAATCACTTGCTGATAGTCGATGCCGATGCCCATGATCGACATGCCGTTATTCATTACGCCCATGATGAACGCGCCGATGACCGCGCCCAACACTCGGCCAACGCCACCGGACGCCGATGCGCCGCCGATGAAGCACGCCGCGATGACATCGAGTTCAAAACCAAGGCCGGCTTTCGGCGTCGCCGTATTCAGTCGCGCGGCGAACACTAGCCCGGCCAACGCGGCCAGCACGCCCATGTTCATGAAGGTGTAGAACGTCAACCGCTCGGTCTTGATGCCGGACAGTTTCGCGGCTTTCACGTTGCCGCCAAGGGCATAGACGCGCCGACCGATTGTCGTCCGCGTCGTCACAAAATCGTAGGCCAGCATCAACACCAACATCACAATCAAAACGTTCG
Organism: Pseudomonadota bacterium; assembly: GCA_031398205.1. Lineage (GTDB taxonomy): Bacteria > Pseudomonadota > Gammaproteobacteria > Burkholderiales > JALYOK01 > JALYOK01. The sequence continues at coordinate 3,133 of JANNMV010000149.1, forward strand.
GCAGTCCTTTGTAAAGCGCAAGCAAATAACTCAAACCCGCGATCAAGCCGGCGAAAATCAGATTTTTGAGCATGAAAAACAGGTACGGTTCATTCTCCATGCCGTGTTTGGCCCGACTCGCGCGGCCACGAATTTTTACAAAAAGTAATAAAAACGCGATCACTAAACCGCCAATCAACGACGTGATGCGCAGGCCCTCACCGGCGAAAGGATCGGGAATAAATCCGGTGCTCAACAATTGAAACTCCCGCGGAAACGGCCCGACCGACTGGCCCTCCAGCACGGCGAGCGCCAAACCTTTAAAGATCAGCATACCGGCAAGCGTGACGATGAATGATGGAATGCCATGGAACGCCACCCAATAACCCTGCGCCGCGCCGATCGCGGCGCCGAGTACCAAACATACGACCATCGTGACCAGAAAATGAATCTCATATTGCACCATCATCACCGCGGCAACCGCGCCGACAAACCCGACCACGGAGCCCACGGAAAGATCGATATGGCCCGCCACTATAATCAACAGCATGCCGAGCGCCATGATAATGATGTAGCTGTTCTGCAGAATGAGATTGGTGAGGTTGAGCGGTTGAAACAGCGTGCCGTTGGTCATCACCTGAAAAAACACCATGATCGCGATCAGCGAAATCAGCATGCCATATTCGCGCAGATTGTGTTTCAGGAAATCGACGTACTGCGCTTTTTTGGGCTCTGCCATGTTAGTTGGCTCCTGATTTAACAATCGACGACATGATTTTTTCTTGGGTCGCCTCGGCGGCCGCGAATTCGGCGACGAACTTACCTTCGTTCAACACGCAGATTCGATCGCACATGCCAAGCAGTTCCGGCATTTCAGAGGAGATCATAATGACGCATTTTCCTTCGTTCGCGAGTTGCGCGATGATGGTGTAGATCTCATACTTGGCGCCGACATCAATGCCGCGCGTGGGCTCGTCCAGAATCAGCACTTCCGGATTAGAGAACAGCCATTTGCCGAGCACGACTTTCTGCTGATTGCCGCCGGATAGGTTGACGACCTGCTGAAACACGCTGGG
>JANNMV010000230.1:0-1745 GCA_031398205.1 Pseudomonadota bacterium
GCTGCCGAAGGACACGGCAATGGTTTTTGGCGAGGCGCCAATCATCAAACCACCCACCGCGACGGCAAGTACCGCCAATGCCGTGAAAATAAACGCATCGGGAAACCAGCGCTCGGTCCATACGGTAACGCCCAACGCAACGCGCTGAAAAAAGCCCGTGTGACTAGCCCGCTGTGGGCGATTCTCCGTTTGATTCATGTTGCACTCCCTTGGTCGATTATTCTGTTGGCTGTGACGCGAACTAGGACGTCGCTGGCATTTTACCCCACCACCTTGGGCGCGCCTGATGCGGGTTGCTAAACACCTGGCGTATGATTACCCATAGAACAATTACTTTGGGAGAAGATGATGTTCGCATGGCTAGCAGAATTGTCGGCGCGAGAGCGTAAAACGCTGATCGCCACCTTCGGCGGTTGGGCGGTGGATGCCATCGATGTCATGGTCTACATCTACGTCATTCCCACGCTCATCGCGGTGTGGGGCATGTCCAGAGGCGAGGCCGGTTTTATCATTACCGTAACCGTGTTGGCGTCGGCGATCGGTGGCTGGCTTGCCGGCATCCTCGCGGACAAATATGGGCGCGTGCGCGTGCTTCAGCTCACCATATTGTGGTTCGCCTTCTTCACGTTTTTGTGCGGTTTTACTCAATCGTATGAGCAGTTGCTGGTGATGCGCGCGCTGCAAGGGCTGGGTTTTGGCGGCGAGTGGGCGGTGGGCGCCGTACTGATCGGAGAAATGATTCGTCCCGAGCATCGCGGCAAAGCCGTCGGAACCATGCAAAGCGGATGGGCCGTGGGTTGGGGCGCGGCGAATATTCTTTATGTTTTGTTGTACCAGTTATTGCCGGAAGCGCTGGCCTGGCGCGCCATGTTCTGGGTCGGAATATTGCCCGCGTTACTGGTCTTCTACATCCGAAAAAACGTTAAGGAGCCCGAGGTGTTTAGCGCGACCAAGGATAAAGTCGCGCGGCAAGGCGGACATTTTCTAGAGATTTTTTCGCCCACTTTGTTACGCACCACGGTGCTCGCCAGCATGATGACCACCGGCATGATGGTCGGTTATTACGCCGTGTTCACCTGGCTACCCACTTTCCTCAAGACCGAACGCGGGCTGTCCGTCATGAATACCGGTTGGTACACCATGGTCGTCATCGTCGGATCCTTCATCGGCTATCTAGCGGCAGCCTATTTGTCGGATCACATTGGGCGGAAAAAAACGTTTTTCATCTTCGCCAGCGGATCCGCGATCATTGCCGTGCTCTACACACTCATTCCCATCAGCAACACCATGATGTTGTTTTTGGGATTTCCACTGGGATTTTTTGTGTCCGGCAATTTCAGCGGCTGCGGGCCATTTCTGACGGAACTGTTTCCCAGCCGTGTGCGTGGTTCCGGCCAAGGCTTTGTTTACAACGTTGGCCGGGGTTTAAGCGCCTTCACCGCACCCATCGTCGGCGCCATGAGCGGCGGCATGTCTTTGGGACAGTCGATTGGTATTGTCGCGGTGATTGGCTTCACCGTGGTCATACTGATGGTGTCGTTGTTTCCCGAGACGCGCGGCAAAGCATTGGTCGCCTACGATTAACGCCATCCAACCATTCGCCCATGCCAACTGTTCAAACACCAACCGGCACGCTGCACTATTCCGTCTGCGATATCGTTCCTGATTGGATCGAGAATCCGCAGACGATTTTGTTTCACCACGGCATCGGCGCCAACATCCATATCTGGGCCGATTGGTTGCCG
>JANNMV010000253.1:0-6301 GCA_031398205.1 Pseudomonadota bacterium
GGTCTGCCCTTTCGCGCATCAGATCCATGATCTTTTCGCGCTCACCGGAAACGACTTCATGAATCGTGCGCTTGCCGAATTCTTCGCGCAGGCTGCCGTTGACGGCTTGCGTCAAGCGCACGCGCGCGAGGCCTTCATCCCCCTGCACACTGACGTAGTATTGCTTGACGTCCACGATGCGCCATTTGACGAACGAATCCACCAAAACCGGCTTGTTCTCTTCATTCGATAGGGAAATCATGCGTTCAACATGCGCCAGGCCACCCTTGCCATAGTCCGACAAGATCACCACGTCCGCCATACCCGCTAAGGCCGAGAAATCCCCAAGCTCGGACAACAACACCTCTTGACTCGGCGGTGTCTCAAAATCAAGGCGCAATAGCTGTTGTTGGCGGCCGATCACGCGCAGCTTAACGGTCGTCTGAACGGCGGAATCATGATGAAGAACAGTTTGAACATTGGCTTTGTGCAGCAAGTCTTCGAGATTTTTTGCCGCTTCATCCGACCCAACAACGGCCAACATGGTCGCGTGGGCACTCAACGCCGCAACGCCGCGCGCGACATTGGCGGCACCGCCGGGGCGTTCTTCCGTGTGTTGAACATGCACGATCGGTACGGGCGCTTCCGGCGAGATGCGCGTCACCTCGCCGAACCAATACCGGTCGAGCATGACATCGCCCACTACCAACACCCGCGCCGCATTGAACTGAGGAATGACCATCACACCTTGCGGCCGATTGGATAGTATTCGATGCCTTCGCCCTTCACCACGGCGGGATCGTATAAGTTGCGCCCATCAAAAATGACTGGCTGTTTCAGGCGCGTTTTAATAATGCCGAAGTCTGGACTACGAAACACTTTCCACTCGGTCACGATCACCAGCGCGTCGGCGCCGTCGAGGGTCGCGGTCGGTGTTCCGGCGTAGCGAATACGCGCATCGCTGCCATAGATGCGTTCCGCTTCTTCCATGGCAACGGGATCATAGGCCGACACCGTCGCGCCTTTGCTCCACAGGCCTTCGATTAACACCCGGCTCGGCGCTTCGCGCATATCGTCGGTGTTTGGTTTGAACGCCAAACCCCAGATCGCGAAATGGCGGCCCGTCAGATCACCCTTGAAGTGTTTGGAAATCTTATCCAGCAGCACTTCTTTTTGTAGTTCGTTGACGCGCTCGACGGCGGCGAGGATGTGCAACGCCTGACCGTTGTCACGGCCGGTGCGCTGTAGCGCTTGGACATCCTTGGGAAAACAGGAGCCTCCGTAACCGCAGCCCGGATAGAGGAAGTCGTAGCCGATACGCGGATCGGAGCCGATCCCACGACGCACGTGCTCGATGTCGGCGCCTAATTTTTCCGCCAGCAACGCCAGTTCATTCATGAAGGAGATGCGCGTGGCAAGCATGGCGTTTGCCGCATATTTTGTCAGCTCCGCCGAGCGCACGTCCATAAACATGATGCGCTCGTGGTTACGTTGGAACGGCGCATAGAGCGTGCGCATCGCCTGGATTGCGCGTTCGTCGTCGGCGCCGATAATGATGCGATCGGGTTTCATAAAATCCTCAACCGCCGCGCCTTCCTTCAAAAACTCCGGGTTGGAGACAACGCTGTAGGGAAATTGTTCTCCACGTTTCGCCAATTCTTCAGCGATGGTTTTGCGCACCAAGTCAGCGGTACCGACTGGGACGGTGGACTTATCGACAATGATTTTCGCTTCGCTCATGTGGCGACCGATGGAACGTGCGGCCTCGGTCACATATTTCAAATCGGCGGAACCATCTTCGTCCGGCGGCGTACCGACGGCGATGAACTGGATCTGCCCGAAGTCGGTGGCCACGGCGATATCGGTGGTAAATTTGAGGCGACCCGATTTAACATTGCGCCGCACCATGTCTTCCAGACCCGGTTCAAAAATCGGAATGACGCCGCTAAGCAACGAATCAATCTTGTGTTGATTGACATCAAGGCACAGCACATCATTGCCGACATCCGCCAAACACGCGCCGCTGACAAGGCCGACGTAACCCGTGCCGATGACAGAAATTTTCATCCTAAACCTTGGTGTTGAATCATAGTGTGAATTTCATTCAGCGCCGCGCACGGGTCCGGTGCGGCGGTAATCGGACGCCCAATCACCAAGTAACTTGCACCGGCGCGCAGGGCATCTTGCGGCGTCACCACCCGGGCTTGGTCATCCTTTAACGCGCTTGGAAGGCGAATTCCCGGCGTCACCAGCAGGAACGATTGGCGAATTTCTCGTCGCAACAATTCCGCCTCGCGCGCGGAACAGACCACGCCATCCAATCCACATTCCTTGCTAAGCTTGGCCAAATGTAGCACCTGATCATCAAGGTTTGCGGGAACGCCGATTTCCTTGAGTTCAGGCTCGGTCATACTGGTGAGTACGGTCACGGCGACCAGTTTGGGTTGGCTCTTCAGGTTCGTTTGTTCAATTGCCTCGCGCGCGGCCGCCATCATCGCCCTGCCACCCGCCGCGTGGACATTCAGCATCCACACACCGTGCCGCGCCGCCACTTTGCATGCTTCGGCCACCGTGTTGGGAATGTCGTGAAATTTTAGATCTAAAAAAACCTCGAATCCAAGCGCCTGAAAATTGTCGATGAGTTGCGGACCGACGGCGACAAACGATTCCTTGCCAATTTTTAGGCGGCATAATTTCGGATCCAGCGCGGCGGCGAGCGATTGCGCCGTGGCGGCATCGGATTTGTCGATTGCGACGATTATTTTGGGATCGCTCATGATTGCTACTATCCGCGCGGTATCTCTAGCTCGGCATTACGCCGCGGCGGGTAAGTTTCCCAGCCGCCACAAGCCGGACAATGCCAGTAAAACTGCTTCGCCTTGAAGCCGCAGGTTTCACATTGGTAAATAGCCAAGCGTGCAGCGTAGGTTTGCACCAGATTCTTGATCAATTGTAGATCGGCACGTTTTTCCGGCGGTGAATCGATTGCTTGCGCCTCAAGGAATTTATCCAGCCCCAACAAACTCGGATTGCGACGCAGGTCGTCCCTGACTAAACGAAATGCCGTATCCGCTCCCTCTGTTTCAAGCGTTGCTTGGAACGCGGCGTTCAGCAAATCAAGCGCCGGGTAGCGTTCTTGAAAACCACGCAGCAGATTCAGGCCTTCCTGGCTTTTTCCGAGCGCGCGGTAACTCTCCAGCAGCTTATCGGCGACCAGGAACAAGTAGGCCGGGTTCTGCCCTTCGATTCGCTTCCAGATTTCAATCGCCAGGGTGTGGTTGCCGTCGCGCGCGGCCCAATCTCCCAACATCAGATTTGCGCGCACACATTTTCGATTCGCATTGAGCGCCTGCTCAAGATATTCCTGCGCTTGATCGGGCCGCGAGTGGGCGCGCTCAAACGCGGCTAATTCACAAAAATAGTTGGCGATCTCTTTTTGGTAGCTCTCTGTCGACAATTTTTCCAATTCTTGCGCGACGCCAATCGCCTTGAACCAATCTTTCTCAACCACATAAATGTGCAATAAGGATCGTAGCGCCGATTCTTGATAGTGGGATTTGCGCAAATCGGAGAAAATTTCTTCAGCGCGATCGAGCAAGCCGCCCTTGAGAAAATCCTGCGCAAGTTCATACAGCGCCTGAGTTTTTTGCTCGTTACTGAGATCGACTCGATTCACCAAATTTTGATGCATGCGAATCGCCCGTTCGATTTCCCCACGCCGACGAAACAGGCTTCCCAGGGCAAAGTGCAGTTCGACGGTTTGCTGATCGGCGCGCGCGACTTCGATAAATGCCTCGATCGCCTTGTCGGGCTGTTCATTCAATAAAAAGTTGAGTCCCTTGAAATAAGACGCCGGTAGCGTACGGGACTCGGTCAGTAGATATTTTAAGTCGATCCGCGCCGCGAGCCAGCCGAGGCCAAAGAACAGCGGAAATCCAAGTAACCACCAAGACTGAAATTCCATGCGCGCGCGCGAATTATTTTTTAGAAGTTCGATCGACTAGCCGGGCGGCATCATCACAATCGGATCGACTTCCGCCGGGGGTTTTTGCGCGGGTCGGATTTGTTCTTGCAGCTTGATGTCACGTTTGAGTTGTTGTATCTGACGACGCTGCCGATATAACGGCCCGGTGAGCGCGATCAGTCCCACGATGACGCCAAGCACCAAAAACACGAACAGCACCAACACCAGCGGTGCAGTGCGTTCGTAGCTCAAAAAACGAATGTTGATCAAGCCGGAATTTCCGATGGCGAACACCAATAAGACGGCGAACACCACGAACATGACCGCGATCCTGATAAGCCGAAGTAAGAATCCCATGGATAGCTATCTGATGAAGTTCAAGCCAAGTATATCAACTTATGCCGCGATTTCACTGCTGGAACACAACAATAAAAAAGCGGCGCATCTCGCGATAACGCCGCTTTCAGTCCTTCAACCGATCTAGATTGGCTTGATATCGTCGAGAAAATCGACCCGATCGCGCAATTCCTTACCGGCTTTAAAGTGTGGAACATACTTTTCCGGAACCTGAACCTTGTCACCGGTTTTTGGATTACGACCGGTGCGAGGTGGGCGGTAGTTCAAACCAAAACTGCCGAAGCCTCGAATCTCAATGCGGTCGCCTTGGGCCAAACTGATGGCCATGGCGTCAAGCACCGTTTTAACCGCGAGTTCCGCGTCTTTCGCGACTAGCTGTGTAAACCGACCTGCCAACAAATTGATGAGCTCAGATTTGGTCATCGCCATGCCCCTATTCTTGTTCACCACCCTTGTTTTCCAACTTGGCTTTCAACAACGCGCCCAAGTTAGTCGTCCCTGCATTGTTCGGGCTCTCGGCCGCGAACTTCTGTATGGCCGCATTTTCCTCGGCCGAATCCTTGGCTTTCACGGAAAGATTGATGCTGCGATTTTTACGATCAATGTTAACGATAACCGCTTCTACTTCATCGCCTTCCTTCAAGCGGGTGCGGATGTCTTCGACTTTGTCGCGAGAAATTTCCGATGCCCGCAAGTAACCTTCCACGTCGGGCTCGATCTGAATCACAGCGCCTTTCGGATCGATCGCTTTGACAATGCCTTTAATGATATGGCCTTTATCGTGATTGGTCACGAACACACTAAAAGGATCGCCACTCATTTGTTTAATTCCAAGCGAAATGCGCTCGCGCTCGACGTCGATGGCCAACACCACGGCTTCGACCTCGTCACCTTTTTTGTAACCGCGCACGGCTTCTTCACCAGTCGCTGTCCAAGAAAGATCGGATAGGTGCACCAAGCCATCGATGCCGCCGTTCAAGCCAATGAATACGCCAAAGTCGGTGATGGATTTGATCTGGCCGGCAACGCGATCGCCCTTCTTGGAATTGGCGTAAAAATCTTCCCAAGGATTCGGTTGGCATTGCTTCATGCCCAGGGAAATACGGCGACGCTCTTCGTCGATCTCCAAAATCATCACTTCGACTTCGTCTCCGAGCTGAACGACTTTTGAAGGATGAACGTTCTTGTTGGTCCAGTCCATTTCGGACACGTGAACCAAGCCTTCAATACCTTGCTCGATTTCGACAAACGCGCCGTAGTCGGTAAGGTTCGTGACCTTACCAAACAAACGCGTGCCCTGCGGATAACGCCGGCCCAAACCCACCCACGGATCTTCGCCAAGCTGTTTGAGACCCAAGGAAACGCGATTCTTTTCTTGGTCGAACTTAAGAACTTTGGCTTCGACTTCATCACCCACGGTCAACACTTCCGACGGATGCTTGACGCGGCGCCATGCCAGATCGGTGATATGCAACAAACCATCAATGCCGCCCAAATCAACGAACGCACCGTAGTCGGTGATGTTCTTAACGATACCCTTAACAACTGAGCCTTCTTGCAAGCTTTCCAACAGGCTTTGACGCTCAACGCCTTGGGCCGCTTCCATCACGGCGCGGCGCGATACCACCACGTTGTTGCGTTTGCGATCGAGTTTAATAACCTTAAACTCCATTTCTTTGTTCTCGTACGGCGTCGTATCTTTAACCGGGCGAATATCCACCAACGAACCCGGCAGGAACGCGCGGATGCCGTTGATCATCACTGTCAGGCCACCTTTGACCTTACCGTTCACCATACCTTGCACGATGGTGCCTTTTTCCAACGCCTCATCCAGATCCGTCCATGCCGCCAGACGCTTGGCTTTGTCGCGCGACAATTTCGTCGAGCCATATCCATCATCGAACGCGTCGATCGCGACTTTGACGAAATCGCCGGGCTTAACTTCCAGTTCGCCGCGATCATTCTTGAATTCCTCGATCGGAATCAAACTTTCCGATTTCA
>JANNMV010000288.1:0-9099 GCA_031398205.1 Pseudomonadota bacterium
CGGAGGTATACAAGGATCTAATTAAAGCAACGCTTGCTTTGCCTCTAGAGGGTTGTAAGAGCATGGCCATCGGTTGTGCAACAGTCGCCGGGCTTTACGGCGCCGTCGTCGCCTTCGTCAACTACGGGCACCCACCCCACCCATGGCAATTGGAGATTTACGTCATTATGGCGCCATTTGTGCTCTTGTCAGTCTCTGGTCTTATCTTTGGGGCTGCGTATCTACCAAACGTTCGCCTCGAACAATTGCTGTCGAGTCTTGGCCGGGTCGGCGACAATAAATGGCAAATGGATCTAGTGGTAGGAAGAGAGCGTTTCCTCCGAGATCGTATCTTTAAAGGGAGCATGGTATTTTGGTTTGCCCTGGTTTGGGCGCTAGTTTGCGTTGCATTTGTGCGCGTACCATGTTGATAACTAACCGTCCAATCGAGCGGACGCTCTGCGCGAAGATGATTAGTTAAGCACCATAACAGCCTGGAACGCTGGCAATGCTATGTATTCATCAACATCTTTATGAGATTAGGCATACCCCGTCCCTGAATATAAGGGTCGCGACTCAAATCCGTGCAATTCTCCAACAGAATTTTCTTTACCCTTGCCGGGTATCCAATAAATTCTCGCCGAACAGACAAAAAGGCCGCGAGGAGACCTGAAACGTGTGGAGCTGCCATACTCGTCCCACTCATCTCAATATAAAGTTCCTTGGCAGTTTTTCCGCGCGCGGAAGCGGCGTGATAGGCAGAAAGAATTTGCTCACCCGGTGCGACAAGGTCAGGTTTGGTCCTACCATCTGCCGTCGGGCCCCGCGATGAGAAATAAGAAACTCCATAGGTGTGCGGTTTCGTTTTATGTATTGAGCCTACTGCAATGGCTTCGTCTAGATTGGCCGGATCTCCAATCGACAAATCCATGTTTGCTCCGATCTGCCCCGAATCCGCTTCGATGAGCGCATAGCCTTCATTTCCAGCGGCTAAGCACACAAGCACGCCTTGATTCCACAAGCGCCTAAGCTCGTCACAGACAGGCGTATGCCCGCACCCAAATACACTTGGATCGAATGCGCCGCCAAGACTAAGATTTACCCCGTGGATTACTAACTGCCCAGCCCGCTCGTTCAAATCAGCAATAGTATCCAGCGCCTTAATGATGAATGCATCCTCGCCGTTGCCATTGTCCTTTAGCACTTTAAACCCGTAGAGCTTCGTTCGTGGGGCCATGCCGGAATAGGGTTCCTTGGGCTTGCCATTTTCTGGTGGTATCGTACATTCGCCAGCAATAATTCCAGCCACGTGCGTACCGTGGCCGTGGCGATCTAACTCCGCACACTTCTTGTCGTTAGCGCTATACGCAATGGGTTTGCCGTTAACGGTGCAATCCCATTGTTGCACAATATTGTCAAATTCGCGGAAGTGGGGGTGATCTGATCGAATTCCAGTATCCAATACCGCCCAGCCAATACCTTGTCCGACGGCTCCGTAGCTAAGGTTGCCAGGCCTAACCTGAATGGTATTGGTCGATTGATTCACCAGCGCGCGCTTACTGGCGTTTCGCCAAAGTTTCTCGATCTTAAGGTCATGGTATAGGGAACGAAGTGACTCGATCTCGAAGCGAGTCAAGTCTGCGGACACGTAGCGCCGCATCTCTTGGACACGGGCTTGATCAAGTGATGTGCCAGACATCTCAACGAGTTGCTTAATCGCGAAAACAATGGATGTGCGCGATTCGACAAGGGAGGTGCGATTAGTGGCATCGCCATCGTCGGTAGTAGCAAGCTGAATTAATGTCGCATGCCGTTGCTTGGATCGGCCATTTTCGACCTGCTCGACGAGATCCTTCATGACTATCGTCTTACCAACGAGTTGGCCAAACGCATTACCAGCCGCCTCTCGGACAACTGTTCGAACCTCGTCGGTACGGAGATATCCAGTACCCGAATGGGGATGGCGAGGCGAATCTGGGTTAAGCCCAGCGCGTGCAACGTTGTCGATGGTCGTTCCATGGCCGTTCTTTTCGAAATCGTTGGAAATGTCGTTATCGACGGCGACAACGTCGAGTGTATCGGCAACGTTGATCCACTTGTCGACGCAGTCTGGAACGTGGAGCTGGTTGCTACCGACAAACTTCTTAAATACATCTTGTACCTCATCTATTCCGAGGGGGGACCCGATGGTGACGAATAGTCTGACGTCACAATCGTCCTTCTTTAAGCGACGCAATACGTCATAGGCAATCATGGAACCCTGGCTATGTCCAATGACAATAAAAGGTCCGCCACCGACTTGAATTCGGTCTAAGAGGGTCTTCTCCATTCGCGTCCGTTTCTCGTCGTCGAACAAGAAGTCGTTGACATCCTCAAGGAATAGTTTCGTTAGGAATCTTGTGACCCGCCGACGGAGAAACCCGGGTAAGGGCAGTATTTTTGCTCCAACCGCTGCCGCCGAGGGGCTAGACGGGCTCGACTCCGCAGCTTCGATTAAACGGTCGCCGATCTTCGCAAGGATCTGACGTTGCTGCGGCGTTTTTCCAAGGAGTTCCAATTCTTTTCGCAATGCGTCGCCTGTTGAAGCGGTGGCAACAGACTTCGCTAACGTTTCGAGGGCAGCATCGTTAGTTACTAAATCGCCTTCGCCACAAGTACCACCTTCGGGCACGGGATAGCGGTCACGGTCTACCCAATAGGAGAAGCGAGTCTTGTCACCCATTGGGCCGCCAAATAGGGCGGTATCCCATTGGCATTTGAGCACCGAAGCGACTGGTTTGTTACCGACGCCGTGAACATAGATTACAGTTCCAACGTCGGGGGAGACGCCGGATCTTACAAGCTGGGATGCAATGGATTTCGACGTTGGGGTCTTTAAGTCCATGACACCGCGGGTCGCGTAGGTTTGCTCCCGGGAACTCGATGGCCTATCAGTTTGTTTTTTTCTCGCTCTAACGCCTTTTCCCAAAGTATCGCGAGTATCGGGCGTATCCGGCGTGTCCGGGGTATCAGGCGTATCAGGCATATCAGGCATATCAGGCATATCAGGCGTATCCAGGGTGTCCGGCGTGTCGGGAGTATCAAGACCCTTCACACGGATTTTTTTATTGGGGTTGCCCGCTTTTGATTGTTTTTTCAGTTGGGTGCTGCGTGGGATGACGTGCTTTTTACGGCTATCGGCTGGTTTCGTTTTGGTTCTACTCGTGACCATCGTTATCCCTCCTTTGTTGATTTCTGCGTTTCGTCATTACATAAATCGGCACAATTAATCGCCAACAGCTAACCCCGGTGTTGGATCAGTTATTGGTTGTCCGCAGGTGCAACCGGGGATGCTGGTTGCTCTGGAACGGACGCAGGTGTTTGCAGAATTTTTGGCTTTTCCGCGGCAAGCTTCGCTGCAAATCCATCAGCTAATCGCTTTGCGGCAAGACCTGTGGCAAAGAACTTTCCTAGACTCGTTTCCACCTGCGTTGCCTTTGCGTTGACTTCAAACTGCCCAAGTACCGACAGTGCATCCTGAAAGCCCGCTGAGGCCGTTCCCTTAATTTGCGTCGAATCGCCATTCTGCTGTTTCACCGTGACTGGAACGATAGCAATGTTCCTATCTTTATAGCCGAGAGTGAGTTCCGCTCCATTGTCAGCGGCAGAGCCTCCGATGACGATTCCAACCGAATGGGATTGCCCAAAGAGCAGAGGGGGATTCTGTATCGTTGTACAAGCGGTACACAACGCTGTCACTGCCAGGCCAAAAATGCCGAACGGATTAAAATTCATTTCGAAACTCCTTCTTGTGGTGAATTAACAATACAAACTTCCTTCAATGGTCCCACCAGGGCTTCGAGTCGGCCTAACGGACGCTCGTCATCAATCCACATTGCTACCTTGCAGGTCTCCGGTAGAAGGGCGAGGGTCTCCCTCGCGAATCCGATCGTAATACCTAATGGCGTAGACGCGATGCCGAATGATGTAAGAGACGTCACGAGGCCCTCGTTCTTAGGGCAAACTTGGATTGAAACCATTCCGAATGATCTCTCAACTTTAACGGCTCCGTCTTTTTGAACCACTTGAATGACCGAGCACGCTCCGAGAAGCGAACCAATTGCGACGATTGCCGCGTTTCTAACGCTGCCACGCACGTATTTTGACGCTTGCCACTGATTCTCAGTTCTTCGTAGTTTGTTCAGAGCCCAACAAAGCGCCAAAGCGAGAAATGTGGGATTCGGGTTACTCACGAGCGATTCGTCCCACAACTCCTCAAACATAGATACGGAAGTAGTAATCGCCCAGGACGCTCGATGCACGACAGTCATGGCGTACCAGACCGCAATGTCTCGAGCGAGTCGCTACCTCGCATTTCTAACTTGACCTCAATGCACACTTGCGTGACTTCCAGATTGTCTGCGCAATACTAATCCATTCCTGTCCATCCGCAATCATCCAAACGGCTTAAGCCGAAAGTAATAGGTGGAGGGCGGCTATCGTATGCAACCTTTTCAATTATGTGGTGTACCTGCAGCAGATGGCCAAATTTGAATGCGCTCGGCGTATCCGGGCGCTTCCATACAGCGTGGAGCCACTCTCACTAGAACAACACTATTCACCATTCTGGAATTTCAATCTGGCGGTTACATGCCGTTGCAACCCGACGGGCCACTTACGCGAGACTTGATAGGAGCGAGAGGTGTCGACCTCTTTGCCAGCAAAGTCTGCCCAGGGTGTGCCGTGTAGGCCGCTCCCAGCTTGCCTCTCGGCGATGCCTTATCTGAGAGCCGCGCTGGTGTTACCTCACCAGACAGAGGTTAGCGTTTGCGTCGATTGTAGTGCAACGCTTCCTCGGGCTTACCCATTTTATCCATGAGTTGAGCGTACGCCGAGTGGGCGGCGCGCGATGGTTCTACCGATAAGCTGGCTTCGATATAGCTTTGCGCTTTGCCCCAGAGCTTTTCTGCGGCGCAGAGTTTACCCAGCGCCAAAAGCAACGTTGCGTCGTTCGGGTGGCTCTTTAGCCAACTCTCGGCGCGTTCAATTTGCGTCAGGGGTTTTTCCGAGGGAACGTCAGCATAAAGTAATGCGAGATCGGAATCCCACTGGTTAGCCAAGGCGCGCTCAATCGTGTCCTGAGCCTCGTCGCCCAGGCCGTGGGCAATAAAGGCGCGCGCGCCGGCATCGACGAGCCCGGCGTCGAGGCGATCCACGGCAGACATTTTGCGCCAAAACTCCTTCAGCGACGTGCTATCGTGGGTTTTCGCCACGAGGCTTTCGCGCAGGGCATTGATGCGCAATGGTTCCATTTGCTTGCGATCGAAATCTTTATACTTGTGCAGTTGCGCGAGGCAGTCGAGTACTTGGGACCAATTCTTCGCCGCGCTGTGGGCGCGCACCTCCAAGCGCATGACCGCCGGGTTGCGCGGCGCGATCAGCTTCGCGGCTTCGAGCACATCCAGCGCTTCGCGCGCGCGGCGATCCTCAACGAAAAATTCCGCCTGGGCGATAAGTTGCAACAGCCGGCTCTCCGGCGCGGCGATTTCCGCCGCTTTCAAATAATTATCGCGCGCTTCGATATTGCGTTGCTCGTGGGCGGCGCGCGCCGCGACAACCGCCGAAAGCGCCGGCGACTCTTGCAACTTCAGCGCGACGGCGGCGAATTTTTCCGCGCGGCGGTAGTGGCCTTCAAAGTAGGCGGTCAAAGCCTGATCCATGGCGCTACGCGCGCGGCTGCGCGCGCGGCGCAGGCGATAGTCGCGGACTTGGCGCGGCAACTGCAGCGTGCGAGAGGCGAGGCGGAGGAATCCATACAGCGCGACGAAACCGACGATCAACGCGACGATAGCGAAGGACAATGCCATCTCGAGCCGATACGGTGGATAGACCAATAGGACGTAGCCCTTGCTAAAACCACCGGCAAGCGCCGCCGCAACCGCTATCGCGAGAAGGAGTAAAAATGCGAACAGCCACTTCATTCCGCAGGCTTTTCCCGTGCCGTCAACTTATAGTTGCGCACCGCATCCATACTCCCGGATATGTCCGGGATGTTGATGCTGATGGAACTGTCGATCAACTGACCCAGCACCGCGTCATCGTTGCGCACATTGCGGTTGGCGGTATCGAAATAACGATTTAACCAATCACGCGCGGCCTTGAGGTCGGTCTTGTAGGTCGCCTCATCGTAGCGCAGCAACGCGAACCGCGAGGTAAGCAAGCGCAAACGCAAATTCTCGCGCAGGAAAAATGTTTGGTTGGGACTAAGCAGCGGGACGTCGGTACTTTCCAAATTTTGCACGCGCACCAGTTGGCGAATTTCCTGCCAGATCCCGCCGATCCAGCGGCTCCACGTGGTGGCGTTGTTTTCGGACGATGGCAGTGCATCGCTCTGCGGAATGGCGCGCGCGTCGCTCAGAAGCGGCAGCTTATCCACTGCGGCGATAAGATTATCGAGCTTCACACTCATGCCGACCAGATCGACAAACGGCAACGCCTTTAAGGTTTGGATGTCCTGATCGATGACTTTGCGCAAGCTCGCCAATTGCGGCTTGTCGATGCGCTGCAACCGATTGTCCGCCGCTTGCAGCGCGATCAGCGCGGCCGGTACATTGCCCGCCAATTGCAACTGTTGCGCGGCGATACTCAAGATTTGTTCGATCTCGGTCAGCGACCATTCGTCGCGATTACGCGATAGCTCCTGATACATGGCTTCGAGGGCGACTTGCTGATTCTGCGATTCGGCGATTTTCACTTCCAGGCTATCTAGCTTTCCCTGGGCAAGTTTCACCGACTCGTTCGATTGCTGCACGATGAGGCCATTTTGCTTCATCGCACTATCGGCTTCCGACAAACGCCGCGCTAGCTCTTGTTGCAAGTGGGTGTAGTGCTGGCGATTGTCCCACCATTGCCAGAGCGACAAAGCGAGCGCTGCAAGCGCGATGCCGCTGACCCAATTAAAGGTGCGCTTCGGCGCCGCCAGCGGCTGGGGTAGAGGTGTCGTTTCTTCGCTCATAATCGGGCACTCAACCGAAACGCTGTTGCAGCGCGGCGATCAGGCCGGAATCGCCGAAACCGGTTACGATAACATCGTCAAAGCCCAGTATCCGCGCGCCTTCCAGGACCGCCGGATGCGGCACGAATAATGCCTTGTGGCGTAGCAACGTCATCCCTTCGATACCTATCATGCGACAAAAATTTTCCAAAGTTTCGCGGCTCAACACCTGAACCGCAGCAATATCGCTACGTTGCAATAAATCCGCTACCTGGCGCGTCGAAACGTCCGGGGAGCGGCGCGTATAGCACTCAATATACGCGACTTTTGCGCCCCGTTGGCAAAGCACACTGCGTAAAGTTTCGCGCCCGCCGACACCGCGAAAAATGACAATGCGTTTGCCTGAAACCGCTTGCAGCGTGTCGGATTCTAGCAACGCGTCGCTGTCGGCGCCGCTATCGGGGACGATGAGGTGTCGGTAACCCTTGTCGTGAAGCGCCTGAGCCGTTACTTTGCCGATGGCGGCGAGGCGCAGGCCGGTCGGCAACGGATTTTTCGCGTAGCGCAGCCCAAAGTCAACCGCGTTGGCACTAATAAAAATCGCAATGTCGGCGTCATTGAGGATGGCACGGGTTTCCGGCGGCGGATCGTGTTCAAAAATTTCCAACGCCGGGAAAAGTAGTGCGCGGCCGCCGGCCGCCTCGATCAAGCGCGCCACGGCCTGTGCTTGAGCGGCGGGGCGAGTGAGAATAACGCCCGTATTCGGTATCACTATTCTTCTGCAAGGGGAAGCGGATTAGCGCCGAGGGCGGCAAGAATTTCCGCCGCGCCGTCGGCCATCAGTAGCTCGGCGAGTCGCGTGCCCAATTCCTCCGCTTGCGTCGCCGCGCCGCGCAGTGAGCGGCGAATCAATTGCGCGCCATCGGGCGAGGCGACAAAGCCGGTGAGCGACAACCGGTCGCCGACGTGAACGGCGTGACAACCAAGCGGCACCTCGCAACTGCCGCCGAGGCGCTTTGAAAACGCCCGCTCGGCGAGTACTGCGACCATTGCGTTTTGTTCCGTTAGTGGCGCCAGCCAAGCCGCAAGGTCATCGCGTTCGGCGCGGTATTCGATACCCAATGCGCCCTGGCCGACGGCGGGAATGCTTTCCTCCGGCGGCAACGACGCACGGATGCGATGCGCCAGGCCGAGTCGCTTAAGGCCTGCCGCCGCGAGAATAATGGCGGCGTATTGCCCTTCATCGAGCTTGCGCAAACGCGTTTCAACGTTGCCGCGCAACGGCTCGACCTTGAGACGGGGAAAGCGCGCGCGCAACTGACTTTCGCGCCGCAGGCTCGAGGTTCCAACGACTGCCCCATGCGGTAATTCCATGAGCGTAGCGAATTGGTTAGAAACAAAGGCATCGCGCGGATCCTCGCGCTCACCAGCGACCATCAGCGCAAATCCCGCCGGCAACTCGACCGGAACGTCCTTCATGGAATGCACCGCGATATCGGCCTCGCCGCGCTCCAGAGCTTGCTCTAGTTCTTTTACGAACAGACCCTTACCGCCCACTTTGCTCAAAGTACGATCGAGAATTTGATCGCCGCGCGTGGTCATGCCGAAAACGACAACATCGCAGCCGGGGTAGAGCCCGCGCAGGCGATCTTGAATGTAATGGGCTTGCCACAGAGCAAGTTTGCTCTCGCGCGTGGCGATGACGATTTTAGAGGGCTGGGACACGGGCGAATCGACTGGCGGAAATTGAGTGAATGTTAGCACGACGGGAACCGTCGCCACGGTATCGCCAAGCGAATTGACGGCTTATTCCGGCTTTTTTCTTGTGCCTTAGATCCTACAATCCGGTTGCGTCATTTCACCAGTCGTTGATAGCGCCCACCCGGCAGCGTTTGCACTAGGCCTCGGAGTTCAAGTTCCAGAAGCCGCCCGCTGAGGTGTTCCGGACTGAGTCCCGTTCGGGCGACCAGTGTATCAAGCGGTTCCGGATCGAAACCCAAATGAATCAAGACAGGATCGTCTGTCGCGGCAACTGCACTGGGAGATGAATCGGCGCGCGGCAGCCAGTTTATTTCTTCCAAAACGTCCCCGGCACGCTCGACCAGTTTCGCCCCCTGTTTGATTAATTGGTGGCAACCCTTCGACAG
>JANNMV010000289.1:0-3794 GCA_031398205.1 Pseudomonadota bacterium
CGATGGCCACCGTGTGGTGGCGCCGGATTTTATCGGCTTCGGTAGATCCGACAAACCCGTCGATGACAATGTTTATACGTTCAACTTCCATCGACAAATGTTGATCGAGTTTGTCGAGCGCCTGGACTTACGCAACATCACTTTGGTCTGTCAGGATTGGGGCGGGTTGCTGGGCTTGACCCTGCCGCTTGCGCTGCCGCAACGTTTCACGGGCTTGCTGGTGATGAATACCACTTTGGGCACTGGTGATGCAGCATTGTCGCAGGGGTTTTTGGATTGGCGCGCATGGGCGGCGAAGAATCCCGATATGGCGGTCGGCAAGCTGATGTCGCGCACCTGCCCGCACCTTTGCGAGCAAGAAATCGCCGCCTACGATGCGCCGTTTCCCGACGTGCGCTACAAAGCCGGCGTGCGGCGCTTTCCGCAGATCGTTCCGGATCATCTTGACGCGCAAGGTGCTGCGCTATCGCGCCAAGCGCGCGACTGGTGGCGCGAGACTTGGCGCGGGAAAAGCTTCATGGCGATCGGCATGACCGATCCGGTGCTGGGCCTCGCCGCAATGGCCGATCTCGCAAAAAATATTCGCAATTGTGCTGCGCCGCTGCAAGTTCCGGACGCCGGCCACTTCGTGCCGGAGTGGGGCGCTGACATCGCGCGTAGCGCGTTGCAGGTGTTGTAGATGCCGCGGCCGCTCAGCATTTGCGTGGTCGCGCCGTCCGGCGTCATTGTCGACGATGGCCGCGTGGATCGCATGCGGAATTTCTTCGGCGCCCGGGGTATCGATGTGATTGTTCCCGATGCGGTGCGCACCGTCGAGCAACGCTTTGCCGGCGGCGATGAATCGCGGCTGGACGCGTTGCACCAAGCCGCGGCACGCGACGATGTCGACATTATTTTAGCCGCGCGTGGCGGTTATGGCCTCAGCCGTCTGCTCGACAAAATCGACTATGAATTGCTCGCCGATTCAAAAAAAATATTCGTCGGCCACAGTGACTTTACGGCCTTGTCATTAGCGTTATTAGCGCAAAAGTCTTATGTCTCATTTGCTGGTCCCCATGCGTTGGGCGATTTCGGCGATCGCGCACCGAGCGCATTCACCATCGATCACTTTTTTCGCATGTTGCACGAGCCGAAAATTGAACTTGCCGTTGCCGCCGCCAATCCCTACCGCTTTGAAGCAACGGGGACATTGTGGGGCGGCAATCTCTCCTTGGTGGCGGCACTGGTCGGCACACCTTATTTGCCCAACATCAGCAACGGAATTTTGTTTCTGGAAGACATTAACGAAGCGCCGTACCGCGTCGAGCGCATGCTTTATCAGTTGTTTCACGCGGGCATTTTGCAGCGTCAACGGGCGATCTTGTTAGGTGATTTTCAGGTAGAAAAATCGACTACCGGCGACACCGGCTATGACCTCGACTGCGTGGTTGCGCATTTCCGCGAACGCTTGTCGGTACCGTTGCTAACCGGACTGCCGTTTGGCCACATCCGCGATAAAGTTACCTTGCCCATTGGCGGGCATTGTCATTTATCGGCGCATGATTCACACTTCACGGTCGCTTTATCGGCCTATCCAACGCGCCCATTGTGACTTCGGTAGTGCTTGGAGAGGCAGTACTGGTGCGCCTTTCAGGTCATCTGCGCAACGCCGCCGAGCGTAAAATGTCACTCGAGCAAACTTTAATCCGAAGGAGAATCCATTGCCCGCGACAGCAACTTCGCAGAATGAACTGACGGCATACGATGCTATTGTCGTGGGCGCCGGTTTGGGCGGCCTATATGTTTTGCATCGCTTGCGTGAAATGGGCCTACGCGTACGAGTGTTTGAAGCGGGCAGCGGGGTCGGCGGCACCTGGTTTTGGAATCGCTATCCCGGCGCCCGTTGCGACATCGAGAGCATGGAATATTCCTATTCGTTTTCCGATGAGCTGCAACAAGAATGGAAGTGGCCGGAACGCTACGGTACCCAGTCGGAGATATTGCGCTATATCAACCATGTCGCCGAGCGTTTCGATTTGTTGCGTGATATTCAACTGAATACCCGTGTTGTGTCGGCGGTTTTCGATGCCCATGCCAATCGCTGGACGGTGACCACGGACAAAGGCGAGGCCGCGTCTGCGAACTATTGCGTCATGGCCAGCGGCAATCTGTCGACGCCGTGCGTGCCGAATTTTAAAGGCATCGAATCGTTCCAAGGCAAGTGGTATCACAGTGGGCTATGGCCCCACGAGGGGGTCGATTTCACCGGGCAACGTGTCGCGGTGGTCGGTACCGGCTCGTCCGGCGTGCAGATGATTCCGCATATCGCCAGCCAAGCAAAACACTTACATGTTTTTCAGCGCACGGCGAACTTCAGCTTGCCAGCGCGCAATGCACCGCTTGAGCCGGAAACGGAACGGCAGCATAAGGCCGAATACGTCGAACGTCGACGTGCCGCCTTCGACACTCCCTTCGCCATATCCGGGCACCCGCCGCCCACGCAGTCGGCATTGGAAGCAACGCTGGAGGAAAGGCAGCACTCGTACGAAACCAAGTGGCAGGCGGGTGGCAGCATCAGTTTTCTTTTTGCCTATACCGACCTCTTGTTGAGTAAAGAGGCGAATGAAACGGCGTCGGAGTTCGTGCGGCAAAAAATTCGCGGCATCGTGCGCGATCCGCAAGTGGCCGAACTGTTGGCGCCCAAGGATCATCCGCTTGGTACTAAGCGTTTGTGTCTGGATACCGGTTATTACGAGACTTACAACCGCGACAATGTAACCCTGGTCAACGCGCGCGCAGCGCCGATTGAAGAAATTACGCCAGCGGGATTGCGAACCAGCGAGGCAGGTTACGAGTTCGACGCGCTGGTGTTTGCAACCGGTTTCGATGCCATGACCGGCGCGCTGGCGGAGATCGATGTGCGGCTAAAGTCTGGTGAAACGCTACAACAAAAATGGTCGGCTGGGCCGCGAACCTATCTGGGCATGTTGGTCGCCGGGTTTCCGAATATGTTTTTGATCACCGGTCCCGGCAGCCCTGGCGTGAAGAGTCAAATGATCCTTGCGATCGAACAGCATACGGATTGGATTGTCGACTGCCTCAAGCACATGCGCGCGAATGGTTTAAATCGCGTCGAAGCGGATCTAACTGCGGAGACGGCGTGGGTCGAGCATGTAAACGAGATTGCCGACAAGACGCTCTATCCGCTTGCAAATTCGTGGTACATCGGCGCCAATATTCCCGGCAAGCCGCGGGTTTTTATGCCCTATGTCGGCGGCTTTCATGTGTACAAGAAGCGCTGCGACGCCGTGGCTAGCAGCGGTTACGAGGGGCTCAAACTGACGCGAGCTTAGTTCCGTGGCGCTTGGAAGCAGTTGTTGTTGACCTCATAGGAGACAGAGAGATCTTCGCCGTTCGGCAGGTTGACATAGCGTAGCCCGATGTATTCGTTGCGGAAGCGCCAATAAATTGCCATTGAATTTTTTTCTCCGTTACTTAAAACGTTGGTGCCTGCATCGATCTTGATCGGTTGGCCGTACTGGCGCAGATAGTTTTGCGTGACGACGATTAAGTTCTTTACCGAGCCCTTCAGCGATTGCTCGAAGGTGGCTAATTTATCGTTGCAAAAATAAAACTTGAATAAGCGATTGGTCTCTTTTTTTACGCCATCGAAGGCAAGCGTGACGTCCGGGCCGGCGTCTTCGACGGTGTCGAAATTCCAGTTAACCAACATATCTTTGATCTGAGCGCGTGACATGCCGCTTTTGAATTGATCGATTTCAAATGCGTGTACCGTGTGGCAAATCCACAGGAGG
>JANNMV010000305.1:0-2753 GCA_031398205.1 Pseudomonadota bacterium
CGCGAATCCATCAGACTTTGGCCGCAATAGAGCTTGGCGGGAAATAACAACCACGCGTCTTTTCCTTTGACGTCTATTTTTTTCGGTTCCGCTTCGACTAAATCCATGGTGCGCAGCAAATTAAGATCCTCGATGCGATTGCGCAGAACGCGATCGTTGCGATAGAACACTTTGCCTTTCCATAATGTTTCGCCGATCAAATCGAGTTTTTTGCCTTTCAACTGCACGATCAAACCGGGCAGGCCACCGACGATTTCCGATAGACGCAATTTTCCGCTACTGCCGCGCGGAAAAAATAAATTGCCGTCGAAGGCGCCGTCGGGAATTGGTCCTGCCGTCAGTCGCGCATAGATTTGATCGATCTGCTCTTGATCCAACGTCGATAGATAACGTGGCGTAATTTTGTCGAGTTCCACCGTCGTCAATGGGAAGCTGTGCTCGATCGACGCGAAGTCCGGCTTCGATTGATAGTCCGCGCCGTAGCCGGCGAATTTGATGTCCGGCTTGGGTGTGAACAGGGCTTGAATATAATCGCAACCGGTCAGGCTTAACAGCGCGAGCAGCGTAATTGGAAAGCGCAAATTCATGATTTTTCCTCTCCTTTGGATTACATCGTCGCCAAGAACGCGATCAAAGCATTTTTGTCCGTCGCCGGCAAACTCTCGCCGAAACGGTGGCCGTCGTTTTCGATATCGGCGGTGCAGGTGCTATAGGCTTCGAGAATTTTCGGATTCTTTCCGACTGCGGCGATCATGCCGGCGGGATCCTTGAGAATTGCGTTGAGGCTATCAACCAACGCCTGGGTCAACGCCTTGCCCTCAACATCTCCGAGTTGCGCGACAAGTTTTTTCTCAAGCGCGCCGCGATCTTTTTTCGCCAACACTAAATCATTGACGAATAACTTGTGTTGGAAATTGCCGAGCAATCCCGCCGCGGTTCCCGCGGGAATTTCCAACTTGAAACCCATAATCTGTTTTTCGTCCGCGCCGTCCCATAATTTTGGGCCGAAATCCAACACCACCGGGAAGTTGAAACGGGTGATTTTCTTGCCGCGGGAATCGGGATTCAACAACTGCGTCATCGATTCGACATAGAGCTTGAAGCGGCCGTCCACACTGGGATCGAACGGCCAACAGGCAGGCTGTTTGTCTTGCGGCAACAAGGGGAAATCAGCCGCACTCGCGTCGGCGTAGCGCAGCCGATAAAAATCGTTATTCTTGTTGCTCGGTTGGCCGCACAACTCCGGCCCGACGCTATTGTTGTGAAGCAGCGGCGCGTGCGCCCACAAACTCAGCAGGGAAATGTTGCGATAGTAACCACGCCCGCCGTCGTGACCTTCCTTGATGTTCGGATCGGGCGCTTGCGTGCGCAGCGTCTCGGAACCGTACTGCTGATAGATATGCCCGACCATGTGATTCGAATGCAACGCACGGCAGCGGTAGGTGCCGACTTCCGTTGCCTTAGTCGGCGCATCGTTGCCCAACCAATCCTCGCGCAGACCGTTGGCGGCGACTTTGCGGAAATCGCGATTCTTAAATTCATCGCCGACGGCTTCTGGAATGCTCGAATGACAGCGCGCACAGTTCTCGGCGAACACCACGCGACCGCGCTCCACCCCGCCGTTGCCAAACTGGGCTTCCAAATCCGTCACGAGGCTTTCGTAACCATAACTCGGATCGCTTTTTTCCTGTGCACGAGCGACGTGCAAATCCGTGGCGTTGGATTCTCGGGATGCGAGGAAGTTGAAAATTTCCGGCAGACGATCTTCGATGGCGCGAAAGTTCGGACAATCGCGCCGACATTGACCGATGTCGAACGGCGTCTGTCCAAAATTACGCTGCCGCGGATCGAGTTGGCGCAGATCGCTGAAGTGATTCACCCAACATTGCTCGGAGCACGAACCAATGTTGAAATATACGCGCTGAATGGCTTCCAGCTTGCCGATTGAGTCTTCGCCACCTTTGAGAATGTGGTGAACACCACTCTCTTTCTCAAGTTTTTTCTCCCAACACTTTCCGTCGCGGCCCGGCTCGCACCAGCAGGTTTCCTCCACCGCGCCGTTGCTGCAGGAATTGGTTTTACGCCAGCGCCATACTTCTTCGTCTTTGAACGTGGGCCGCTGCGCAAGATTGGCCAGCGCGTTGATGGTTCCGGGATTATTCACCTGGTCGGTGGCGATCGCCGAGGTGTCGTTGGTGCCGGGCCTGGCATGGGAAAATACCTGCCATTCCAGGCTATCCATCGGCATGCCCGAGGTGAGCATTTCCGACATGCGCGAATACTGATTGCCGACCGCGCCATTGATATTTTCCCACTTCGGATTGGCCGCATCGATCGGTGGATTGAGCGGATCGAAAGCGATATGACACGAGCCGCATGAGGTGCCGATCAGGAACGGCGGCTCGACGGCGCCATCAGCCAACCGCGAGACGCGGGAATCGGAAAGTTTGCTATCAGCGGAAAGTTTTTTGTTGTAGCCGTCCCAACTGGCTAACTTGCCGTTGAGCTTGAGCCATTTTTCTTTGTCGAAGCGCGGATTGGGAAATTTGCGTACACCCAGTGCGCCGGTCGAGGTGCCGAATGCAAGATCGCACGCGCTATGGCGCTGGTCGAGTTTGCCGTCCTTACTGTGCACATCCTTGGGATCGAGCAGCGCATCTTTGAAATCGCAGGCCGGATCGCGATAGCCTTGCTTGCCGACAAAATCGAGCAACACATCGTCACCGACGCAGTATTCGAAACCGTAGGTTTCG
>JANNMV010000391.1:0-5561 GCA_031398205.1 Pseudomonadota bacterium
GCCTGGTGCTCGGTGTGTTGGTGACCGTGTCCTCGGTTGGCGCGGGCGCCCTTGGAACGCTCGCGCTTTTTCTACTTTATCCGCGGCTGTCGACTCGCCAAGTCGTGGGTACCGACATTGCTCACGCGGTGCCGTTAACGCTGATAGGCGGCTTGGGCCATGCGGCGTTGGGCACGGTCGATTTCGTATTACTCGGCAGTCTACTACTCGGCTCGCTGCCCGGCATTTGGCTCGGCAGTCATTTGAGCTCCCATGTTCCCGAGCGCGTGTTGCGTTCCTTGTTGGCGACGATGCTCCTTATCATCGGCGGCAAATTCGTTCTGTAGAGAATAACCATCTATGTATCGTTACGACCACTACGACCAAACTTTAGTCAACGAACGCGTCGCGCAGTTTCGCGACCAGACGCGTCGCTTTCTCGCGGGCGATTTATCGGAAGATGAATTTCGTCCGCTGCGCCTGCAAAATGGGCTCTACATTCAACGCGTCGCGCCGATGCTGCGGGTGGCGATTCCCTACGGCATGCTGTCGTCAAAACAGCTTCGCATGCTCGCGCACATCGCGCGCAAGTACGACAAAAATTACGCGCATTTCACTACGCGCCAGAACATTCAGTACAACTGGCCCAAGCTGGAAGATACGCCGGACATTCTGGCTGATCTCGCGTCGGTGGAAATGCATGCGATCCAAACCAGCGGCAACTGCATCCGCAATATCACCAGTGACCATTTTGCCGGCGTAGCGGAAGACGAGATTGTCGATCCGCGGCCCTATTGCGAAGTGCTGCGCCAGTGGTCGACCTTTCATCCCGAATTCGCCTACCTACCACGCAAATTCAAGATCGCCGTGAGCGGCTCGAAGGAAGATCGCGCCGCGACGATGGTGCACGACATCGGCATTTATTTGCGCCGCAATGAAAATGACGAAGTAGTGTTGGATGTGTTGGTCGGCGGTGGATTGGGCCGCACGCCTATCGTCGGCCCAGTGATTAAAAAAGATCTGCCGTGGCAACACATGATGAGTTATTTGGAAGCGGCGCTGCGCGTTTATAACCGCTATGGCCGGCGCGATAATTTATACAAAGCGCGCATCAAGATTTTGGTAAAGGCATTGACGCCGCAGAAATTTGCCGAAGAAGTCGAAGCCGAATGGCAGCACATCAAGGACGGCCCAGCGACGCTCACTGAAGAAGAGTTGGCGCGGGTTGCCAAGCATTTCACCGATCCGAACTACGAAATTCTCGGCCCAGTCGACTCCGTTTTTTTTCAACATCTGAGCCAAGATAAAGCGTTCGCGACGTGGGTGAAGCGCTCCGCCCATCCCCATCGCGTGCCGGGTTATCGCAGCGTGACCTTGTCCTTGAAGCCGATGGGCGTCGCGCCCGGCGATTTGACCGACGCGCAGATGGATCACGTGGCCGACTTAAGCGATGAATTCAGCTTCGGCGAGCTGCGCGTATCCCACGAACAAAATTTGATATTGGCCGACGTGAAACAAAGCGACCTGTTCGCACTGTGGCAAAAAGCCAAAACCATTGGCCTGGCGACACCCAATATTGGGCTGATTAACGATATTGTGTGCTGTCCCGGCGGCGATTTTTGTTCGCTGGCGAATGCAAAATCGCTCCCGATTGCGGATTCGATTCAGCAGCGTTTTGAGAACCTCGATTATCAGCATGACATCGGCGAACTGGATTTAAACATTTCCGGCTGCATGAATTCCTGCGGGCATCACCATGTTGCCCACATCGGTATTCTGGGCGTCGATAAAGCTGGTTCGGAGTGGTATCAGATCAGTATCGGTGGCCATTCCGGCCGCGCCCTCGACGACAGCGGACGCACGCTGCCGACGGCGTTGGGCGATGTGATCGGCCCGTCGTTCGCCGCGGCCGATGTGCCCGACGTGATCGAAAATTTGGTAAAAACCTATCTTGCGAATCGCTACGAGGACGAGCAATTCGTCGACACCGTCAATCGTCTCGGTGTGGCGCCATTCAAGATCAATGTTTATGGTGAAAAAGGACATGCTAAGGTGGCTGCCCATGCCTAAGATCATTCGTGATGGCGCGATCGTCGACGATCAGTGGATCACGCTTGGGTCTGAGGAGGCCGCGCCGATACCCAGTGCAACGGAAGCGCCGTTTCTGATGGTTTCCCTCAAAGTCTGGCAGTCGAGGCGTGAAGAGTTACTGGCGCGCAGCGGACAAATTGGCTTGTTGCTGCAAACCAACGACGAGCCTGCGCCGTTTGGCGCCGATGCATCGCTCTTTAGCCTCATCGCGATTCAGTTCGATAAGTTTACCGATGGCCGTGGTTATTCACTTGGCCGGTTACTGCGTGAACGCTATGCCTACAGCGGCGAACTTCGCGCCGTCGGCGATGTTCTGCAAGATCAATTATTTTACTTAAAGCGCAGTGGTTTCAACGCATTTGCGGTCCGCGCGGACAAGAGCATCGACGCCGCGTTGAAGAGCCTAAACGACTTCAGCGAAACTTATCAGGGTGCGTGGGATGAGCCCTTGCCGCTGTTCAAACGTCGCGCCATTTCCACCGTTAACTAAGGTCGAACGAACATGTCATTCGCCCAAAGGCTACTAGAGACTCAGCAAACCCTTAAACAAATCGCGGCGGATCATGCGTCGGTCGCCTTTGCCAATAGCCTGGGTACTGAAGACATGGTGCTGATGGATCTCATCACCAAACATGCGCCGACGATTGAGATTTTTTCCATCGACACGGGCCGTTTGCCTGTCGAAACCTATGATCTGATTGAGCGCGCTATCAAGCACTATCGGCGTAAGATCATAGTGTATTTTCCCGAACAGCGCGCTGTTGAAAGTTTCGTTCGTATTAACGGCATTAACGGTTTTCGCGACAGCGTAGCGCAGCGACAAGATTGCTGCCACGCGCGCAAGGTCGAGCCGTTAAAGCGGGCACTGAAGGGAAGATCCGCATGGATTACCGGTCTGCGTCGGGCGCAAGCGGTCACGCGAAAAAACTTAGGCGTTGCGGAATTCGATGAGGCCAACGGTCTGCAAAAATACAATCCGCTGATCGAATGGAGCGAAGACGACGTGTGGGACTACATCAACGAATTCGGCGTGCCCTATAACGCCTTGCACGATCAAGGTTATCCCAGCATTGGTTGCGCCCCTTGCACCCGTGCGATTGAACCCGGCGAAGATGTTCGCGCCGGACGCTGGTGGTGGGAAAGCGCCGAGCAAAAGGAATGTGGCTTACACATTAAAAAAGCCGATGACGCTGTCACCGTTTTGTAATAAACCCAACCTATAAACAATGTTAGCCACTTTAGAAGAAAGTACTTTGGACTCCAGTACGGTTACGGCCGGCGCCGCCCAGCCCGCCACGCGCATCAGCCACCTCGATTGGTTGGAAGCCGAGGCGATCCATATCATGCGCGAGGTTGCCGCGGAATGCAGCAATCCGGTGTTATTTTTCTCCGGCGGCAAAGACTCAATTGTGATGCTGCGCCTGGCGGAAAAAGCCTTTCGTCCGGGAAAATTTCCGTTCCCGTTGATGCACATCGACACCGGTCACAATTTTCCGGAAGTGATTCAGTTT
Organism: Pseudomonadota bacterium; assembly: GCA_031398205.1. Classification (GTDB taxonomy): domain Bacteria; phylum Pseudomonadota; class Gammaproteobacteria; order Burkholderiales; family JALYOK01; genus JALYOK01. The sequence goes on from JANNMV010000391.1 coordinate 3,582, forward strand.
CGCGATAGGCGCGTGGCCGAATTGGGCGAGCGCCTGATTGTGCGCTCGTTGGAAGATTCCATGGCGAAAGGCCGCATTCGTTTGCGCCGCCCGGATGAAAGCCGTAATGCCTATCAAAGCATCACGTTGCTGGATGCGATCAACGAATTCGGTTTCGATGCCTGTTTTGGTGGCGCGCGTCGCGATGAAGAAAAAGCGCGCGCGAAAGAACGCATGTTCTCCTTCCGCGATGAATTCGGCCAATGGGATCCGAAAAATCAGCGCCCGGAGTTGTGGGCCCTTTACAACACGCGCGTGAACAAGGGCGAACACATGCGCGTGTTCCCGATCAGCAATTGGACCGAGCTGGACGTGTGGCAATACATCGACCGCGAGAAGCTCGAAGTACCGTCGATCTATTACGCCCATGTGCGCCCCGTGGTGCGCCGCGGTAGTTCGCTGGTACCCGTGACCGAACTCACGCCGCCGAAAGCGGGCGACATAGTCGAGCAGGTCTCGGTGCGCTTTCGCACCGTCGGCGACATCACCTGCACCGCCCCGGTGGAATCCGACGCCAAGGATTGCCAAGACATCATCGCCGAAACCGCATTGACGCGCATTACTGAACGCGGCGCGACGCGCCTCGACGATCAAACCTCCGACGCGTCGATGGAGTTGCGCAAGAAAGAAGGATATTTCTAATGAGCGGTACCGTTTTACAAATGCCGGAAACCATGGAGTTACTGCGCTTTACCACGGCGGGCAGCGTCGATGATGGTAAGAGTACGTTGATCGGCCGTTTGCTGTACGACTCGAAATCCATTTTCGAAGACCAACTCACGGCAGTTGAAAAAACCAGCAAGAAACGTGGCGCGGACGCGATTGACTTGTCGTTGTTGACTGACGGCTTAATCGCCGAGCGCGAGCAAGGCATCACTATTGACGTCGCCTATCGTTACTTCGCCACGCCGAAACGCAAGTTCATTATCGCCGACACGCCCGGCCACGAGCAATACACACGCAACATGGTCACCGGCGCATCGACGGCGGATCTGGCCATCGTGTTGATCGACGCGGCGAAAGGATTGTCGATTCAGTCGCGCCGCCATGCGTTAATCGCACACCTGTTGGGCATTCCCCATGTGCTCGTCGCGGTGAACAAAATGGATTTGGTGAATTATTCCAAAGACGTGTTCGAAACTTTACGCGGCGAATTTTCCGCATTTTGCGGGCGCTTAGGGATACGCGACGTTCGCTTCGTGCCCGTGTCCGCTTTACGCGGTGACATGGTGGTGGATCGCGGCGAGAAGTTGGATTGGTACAAAGGCCCAACCTTGCTGGAAGTTTTGGAAAGCGTGACGGTGCTGGAAGATCGCGGCGGCCCATTCCGTTTCCCGGTGCAATTGGTCGGCCGCCCCCATGCCGTCGAACTCCAGCATCTGCGCGGTTACATGGGGCGCATCGAGTCCGGCAGTGTTGCGGTTGGCGATGCCATCAGCGTGTTGCCCTCCGGCCTGACGACAAAAATCCGTGAAATCGTCACCTACGACGGCGCCCTCGAAGTCGCCCACGCCCCGCAATCTGTCATGCTGTTGCTGGAAGATGAGATCGATATTTCTCGCGGCGACATGATTGTGCATCCACACCACCCGCCCAAAGTCGACAACACCATTCGCGCGCATATTTCGTGGATGGACAACGAGCCGCTGAACTTGTCGCGCAAATATTTGATCAAGCAAACCACCCGTGTTGCCAAAGCGGTGTTTACCGCCGTCGAACACAAGATCGACGTGCAAACGTTACAAGAAGTGAACGCGGATGGCGTATTGAGATTGAATGACATCGGCTCCGTCGCGATCAAGCTACAACAACCGCTCGCGTTCGATTCCTATCAAGACAATCGCGTCACCGGCAGCTTCATCGTCATTGACGAAATCACCAATCACACCGTTGCCGCGGGGATGATTCGGTGAGCGGAAAAGTTTATTTAGTCGGCGCCGG
>JANNMV010000546.1:0-7680 GCA_031398205.1 Pseudomonadota bacterium
CGAACGCTGCCAATTCACGATATTGCGCAAGAGCAAGCCGCACACCACCGCCGAGCTTCTTAATGACCTTGGTCTGAGCGGCGCCACCGACTCGCGAAACGGAAATACCGGCATTAATAGCAGGTCGGATACCGGCGTTAAATAGGCTCGATTCCAAGAAAATCTGACCGTCGGTAATCGAAATCACATTAGTTGGGACGAATGCGGACACGTCACCGGCTTGGGTTTCGATGACCGGTAACGCGGTCAATGAACCAGTCTTGCCTTTGACGGCGCCGTTGGTAAATTTCTCAACATAATCTTCATTTACACGAGCAGCACGCTCCAACAAACGGGAGTGCAAATAGAACACGTCGCCGGGATAGGCTTCGCGACCCGGCGGGCGGCGCAGCAACAGCGACACTTGACGGTAGGCCCATGCCTGCTTGGTCAAATCGTCATAAATAATCAGTGCGTCTTGACCGCGGTCACGGAAATATTCGCCCATGGTGCAACCGGAGTACGGGGCAATATATTGCATAGCGGCAGACTCCGATGCGGTCGCCGCGACAACGATGGTGTATTCCATCGCGCCGTATTCTTCGAGCTTGCGCACCACGTTCGCAACAGTAGAAGCCTTCTGGCCAACCGCGACATAGATACAGAAAAGGTCTTTGCCCTTCTGGTTGATGATGGTGTCGACAGCAACCGCTGTCTTACCGGTTTGGCGGTCGCCGATGATCAATTCCCTTTGTCCGCGTCCGACCGGCACCATGGCGTCGATGGATTTCAAACCGGTTTGCACCGGCTGTGAAACCGACTTACGGGCGATAACACCGGGCGCAACTTTTTCGATCACGTCCGTCATTTTGGCGTTGATCGGGCCCTTGCCGTCGATCGGTTGACCGAGGGAATTGACGACGCGGCCAATTAATTCCGGACCAACGGGCACTTCGAGAATGCGACCCGTTGCTTTAACGGTATCGCCTTCGGAAATATGCTCGTATTCGCCCAACACCACGGCGCCGACGGAATCGCGCTCCAAGTTCAGCGCCAGGCCAAAGGTGTTATTCGGAAATTCCAACATCTCGCCTTGCATCGCGTCCGACAGCCCGTGAATACGGCAGATACCGTCGGTCACCGACACGACCGAGCCTTGGTTACGGACATCAGCCGACAGCGCGAGATTTTGAATCTTCGCTTTAATCAGTTCGCTGATTTCGGAGGGGTTCAATTGCTGCATGCTTTCTCCTACAACTTTTAAGTGGTCAACGCGGTAGCCATGTGCTGCAGCTTGCCGCGTACGGAGGCGTCGATCACTTCGTCGCCAATGACGATTTTGACGCCGCCTATGAGTTCTTTGTCCACAGTTACGTGGGGCTGAATCTTGCGTTTATATTTCGATTCGAGGTTGCCGACCAGCGTACCGAGTTGCGCGTCTTCCAGTGGGAACGCGCTCGCAATTTCCGCTTCAAGGACACCTTCACGCCGATGTTTCATGTCTTCGAACAAGGTGTAAATTTGCGGCAGCACGGCCAAACGACCGTTGTCGGCAAGTACCGTGAGAAAATTCCCGGTCGCGCCGCCAAAAGCTTTGATGTCAACGACGCTGCCGAGTAAATCCACCAATTGCCGCGTAGTAGTTTTGGGATCGCTAATGGCTTCGCGGACATTCGTCTGCGCTGCGGCGGCGCCCAACCGGGCTAGCGCCGCCGACCAATCGCCGAGGGTGTTCGATTGGTCAGCCAGCTTAAAAATGGCCTCGGCGTAAGGTCGCGCGAGCGTAGTGACTTCAGCCATAAGCGATCAGAGCTCCTGCTTCAACTGCGTCAACAGGTCGGCGTGGGCTTGAGCATTGACTTCGCGGCGAAGAATTTTTTCCGCGCCGCTGACGGCCAACGCAGCGACTTGCTCCCGCAGAGATTCCTTCGCGCGAAACACTTCTTGGTCGACTTCCGCTTTAGCGCCGGCAACGATACGCTCGCCTTCATTTCTTGCCGCAACCTTTGCCTCGTCAATCATTTGCGCCGCGCGTTTTTCTGCGGAGGAAATGATTTCATTGGCACGCCCGCGAGCCTCACCTAATACTTCGGTGGTTTTCTTGTCGGCTTGGGCGAGTTCAAGCTTGCCCTTTTCCGCAGCGGCAAGACCATCGGCGATCGCTTTTTGGCGAGTCTCGATGGCCGTCATCAGCGGCGGCCATACAAACTTAGCGGTAAACCAAACAAAAATCGCAAACGCGATCGCCTGGCCAATTATCGTGAGATTAATGTCCATTCAGACACCTAACTAAAAAAGATTAAGTTGCCGACTGGATAACGGCGAGCAGCGGATTGCCGAATGCAAACAACATGGCCAGACCGACGCCGATAATGAACGATGCATCGATCAAGCCGAGCAACAGGAATACTTTGGCTTGCAGTTGTGGCATCAATTCTGGTTGACGTGCGGCACCCTCCAGAAATCGGCTACACATAATACCCACGCCGATACACGCGCCAGCCGCGCCGAGGCCAATGATAAGGCCAATGCCGATTGCGGTGAAACCTTGAATATTTGCCAACAATGCTAATTTGTCCACGTTACTTCCTCTCAGTTAATAGAAATAGAAAATGGTTAATGACTCTCGTGCGCCATCGATAGATAAACAATAGTCAGCATCATAAAGATGAAGGCTTGCAGTGCGACGATCAGAATATGAAAAATGGCCCATCCGGCGCCAAGCACACCGCCAAGCAACATACCGACGACGCCGGTCGATGCGAAAATGCCGAGCAACAAAAAGATAATCTCGCCTGCGTACATGTTGCCGTACAGCCGCAGCGAATGAGACAACGGCTTAGAAATGTATTCAATCATGTTAAACAAGAAGTTGAATATCCAAAGCAACGGATTACTGCCGAACGGTGAGCAGAACAACTCGTGCATCCAACCGCCGATACCCTTAACCTTGATGGTGTAAAAAATCATCAGGCCGAATACGCTGAGCGCCAACGCGAATGTCGTGTTGATGTCGCCGGTCGGTACGCTACGCCAATGTTTGAGGTGAAAAACGTTATGGTAGATCCACGCCATGATGTCGATGGGTAAAAAATCCATCGCGTTCATCAAAAGAACCCAAACGAAAACCGTCAACGCGAGTGGGGCGATGAACCGACGATCGCCGTGAAACATGCCGCGCACCTGTTCGTCGACGAAATCAAACGTCAATTCGGCAAACGCCTGCAACTTACTCGGAACGCCAGCGTGGGCCTTGCGCGTAATCATATATAGAAAGCCGAAGCCAACGATGCCACAGATCAGCGACATGACAATGGTATCAACGTGAATCGTCCAAAACGACCCCCCGCCAAAGGGGTGTTTCATGAACGCGAGGTGATGCTCGATATATTCGGTGGGGGTAGGTAAGCCGTGACCTGTAGCCATCGTTGTTCTAATTCCTATTTGTCGCTAGCAAATAATGCCAAACTGAAAATGAGTACGGTTACTATGAACACCGAAAAAAATCCAACCACCACAATGTCTTTATACATCGTCAATACCGCCCAAAGCTGAAGAACGGTGAGCGCGACTTTTGTCGACTCGGCGCGCATGAGTATTCGCAATGTACCCCCCGCCGATCGCGGATTGCCGCGCGAAGCCATGAATCCATACGCCGCGCCCGCTAAAACATTGACACTGCCACCCAACAATGCGGAAATTCCGCCATGGGTGCCCTTCCAATAACTGGCCAGGATGGTTAGTACGAGGGTGACGTAAATTTGCCACCGAAGAACAGTCCGTATCGCTTTACTTTTTATAATAATCACGCCGACACTGCCCGAGCAAACTCCGCGATTCTAAGATAACGCCGGCTTTTCGTCAACGAGAATGATGCGCTGCCGCATCAGTGCTTGAGCTTCGCGAGAATTCGGTCCAGTTCCGCCAAATTTTGAAACGACAATTTAACGCTACCTTCGCCTGCTTTGTTGGCACGAATTTGTACGCCTAACCCCAAGCGGTCGGCCAATTCTTCTTGCAATCGCAATACGTCGCGATCGGGAATTACCGCTGTTTTAGATTTGCTGTTTTGCGTGCGCGCGACGAGCGCCTCCGTCTGCCGCACGGAGAGACGAGCCTTTACGATTTGATGGGCAACCTCCGCCTGTTTCGCGTTCGACAGCCCCAACAAGGCGCGGGCGTGACCCATGTCGATTTGGTTGGCGAGCAGTAACTCGCGCACTGGTTGGGCGAGGTTAAGTAAGCGCAATAAGTTCGTAACCGCCGTGCGAGAACGACCCACCGCCTTGGCGGCAAGCTCATGGGTCATTTTGAACTCTTCGATGAGCCGCTGGATTCCCGTCGCCTCCTCGAGCGGATTGAGGTTTTCCCGTTGGATATTCTCGATTAATGCCGCGGCGAGCGCGGCGTCGTCGGGGATCTCGCGAATCGCCACGGGAATACTGCTCAGCCCCGCAATACGCGCCGCACGCCAGCGTCGCTCGCCGGCGATGATTTCATATTGGCCGGCACCGATGGGCCGAACCAAAATCGGCTGTAAGATTCCCTGCGCTTTGATGGATTCTGCTAACTCGTTCAGCGCTTGCGGATCCATGCCCGCCCGGGGCTGAAACTTTCCGGGGCGCAATACGTCAATCGGCAGGGATTGCGGCACTTCGACCGATGGTTCTCGTTGCGCTAGATCCGTGCCCAAAAGCAGCGAATCCAATCCACGGCCGAGGCCCTTTAATGGTTTTGCCATCTAAATGCTCAATCCTTGTTTTTGATTATCCATACGTTCGATCAACTCGGCCGCCAGCGCCTGATAAGCCAGTGCCCCTTTTGACGCCGAGTCGTGGTACATCACCGGCTTGCCATAACTTGGCGCTTCCGCCAGCCGAACATTGCGCGGAACAACTGTTTGAAATACTTTTGCACCGAAGTGCTGCTCCAGTTGCGCTGAGACTTGCTGGGCCAGGGAATTACGTGGATCGAACATGGTTCGCACCAATCCCTCGATCTCAAGTATCGGATTCAAGTGAGCGCGTACTTTCTTTAAAGTCTGCACCAGATCGCTGAGGCCCTCCAGAGCATAGTACTCGCACTGCATGGGAATCAGCACCGCTTGCGCGACGGTCAGCGCGTTGACCGTCAGCAAATTCAGCGCCGGCGGGCAATCGATAATGATGAAATCATAGCTCGATTCGAGCCCTAAAAGCGCCGCTTTGAGTCGGCTTTCGCGCTGCGGGACATCCACGAGTTCAATCTCGGCGCCAGCCAACTCGCGGTTTGCGGGCAAAACATCGAACTTACCGGTTGGCGATTGCTGCTTGGCCTGCTCCACCTCGCTTTGGCCGAGCAAGACCGTATAGATGGAATGGCTAAGATTACTTTTTTCGATCCCGCAGCCCATCGTTGCGTTACCTTGGGGATCAAGGTCAACCAGCAACACGCGGCGTTCCAGCGCCGTTAGGCTCGCAGCCAGGTTGACGCTGGTCGTGGTTTTTCCGACCCCGCCTTTTTGATTGACCACCGCCAGGATTCGGGCCATCAATTTACCCTGACTTCGACCAAGTGACGGCTAGCGCTCAAGCCGGGAATTTTCAGCTCGCTAACTTGGCTCACGGTTGCCCCGTCGGGCAATTTCGCGATTTCGTCGTGCGGGTACAGCCCTTTCATCGCCAAAAGTCGCCCTCCCGGTGCACACACGTGACGCGCCGCGCCGACGAATTCCCCCAAATCAGAAAACGCCCTGGAAATCACCGCCTCAAAACCGAGTTCGTTGCGATAGTCCTCGACGCGCGAGTGAACGGCCGCTACGTTGCCTAAGCCTAATTCTGCTTTGCACTGGAGTTGAAACGCCTGGCGTTTATGGCTGCTATCTACCAGCGTCACCGCGAGTTCCGGCCGCACGATCGCCAATGGAATGCCTGGCAAACCCGCGCCGCTGCCCACATCTAACAACGATCGGACGGCGCCCAAATGGGGCAAGACCGCGAGACTATCCAATAAATGGTGGGCGAGCATTGGCTCGAGACCGCGAATGGCCGTCAGGTTGTGGACTTTGTTCCACTTCTCGATTAACTCTAAATACTGAATCAACTTCAACTGGCTCGATTCCGGCACGACGATGCGCAGCTCCGCGAGCCCGGCGGCTAAAGCCCGGGTCAAACTCATGCGGATTTTCGCTCAATATTTCCCGCTTCAAAACCGCGTTTAAGGTGAACCAGCAACAGTGATATTGCCGCCGGTGTAATGCCGGACATCCGCGAAGCGGCGCCCAAGGTTTCCGGTCGCTGCGTATTGAGTTTTTGCTGTACCTCGCGCGACAAGCCGCGCACGGTGGCGTAATCGATTTCCTTGGGCAAACGCAAGTTTTCGTGCTCGAACTGGCGCGCAACTTCGTCCTGCTGCCGATCAATGTAACCCTGATATTTGGTCTGGATTTCCACTTGCGCTGCGACCACGGCGTCCGGCGCTCGATCTCCGGCGCCGGGCAAGGTTAGGAGCTTGTCATAGGTTACTTCCGGGCGCCGCAGCAAGTCCGCGAGAGAGTATTCGCGCTCGATTTGCTGGCCCAAAGCCGCTTCCATGGTTTCACGTGAAACATCGCGCGGATGGATCCAAGTTCGCTTGAGCCGTGCCATCTCTTGGTCGACTGCGTCACGCTTGATACAAAAGGCATCCCAGCGCGCATCGCCCACCAGACCGAGGCGACGCCCCGCTTCCGTTAGGCGCAGATCGGCATTGTCTTCGCGCAATTGCAAACGATACTCGGCGCGGCTGGTAAACATTCGGTAAGGCTCGCTCACGCCGCGCGTGATCAAGTCATCCACCAATACCCCCAAATAGGCTTGATCACGCCGCGGGCACCAGGATTCTTCTCCTGCTACCAGCCGCGCCGCGTTGATCCCGGCCAGCAGGCCTTGCGCGGCGGCTTCTTCGTAGCCTGTCGTGCCGTTAATTTGTCCGGCGAAGAAAAGGCCGCTAATCGCCTTTGTCTCCAGCGAGTACTTTAAACCGCGCGGGTCGAAATAATCGTACTCAATGGCGTAGCCGGGGCGCGTGATATGAGCGTTCTCAAAACCGCGGATCGAGCGCACCAATTCATACTGCACGTCGAACGGCAGGCTGGTGGAAATGCCGTTCGGATAGATTTCATCCGTCGTCAGCCCTTCTGGCTCGACAAAAATTTGATGGCTTTCCTTGTCGGCAAAGCGATGTATTTTGTCCTCAATCGACGGACAGTAGCGCGGCCCGACGCCTTCGATCACCCCGGTGAACATTGGCGAGCGATCCAGCCCGCAGCGAATAATCTCGTGGGTGCGGGCATTGGTGTGGGTAATCCAGCACGGCATTTGGCGTGGATGTTGCGCGGCATTGCCCATGAAGGAAAACACCGGCGCGGGATCGTCGCCCGGTTGCTCGGTCATCACACTGTAGTCCAGCGACTTGCCGTCAATGCGCGGCGGCGTACCGGTTTTGAGTCGGCCGACTGGGAGCTTCAGTTCGCGCAAGCGTTCGGCCAAGGTCAGCGCCGGCGGCTCCCCGGCCCGCCCGCCACGGTAATTGCTTAATCCAACGTGGATCAATCCTGCCAAGAAGGTTCCGGCGGTCAATACCACGGCGCGAGCCATGAATTTGAGCCCGACCTGCGTTACCACGCCAGACACGCGATCGCCATCCAGCAGCAAATCGTCCACCGCTTGCTGGAACAACCAT
>JANNMV010000554.1:0-2524 GCA_031398205.1 Pseudomonadota bacterium
GCCTTCGAATTTCATTGCATAGTGAAAGAAGCCGCCTGGCCTGAACTCTAAGTGGAGAGTCTCAATGGTACAGCCCTTCGGACCCCACCAATGCTTAAGTTGGTCGGCCTCACTCCACGCTGTCCATACTCGGCCGCGCGGGGCTTTGAACACGCGTGTAATTTCGAACACCGATTTCCTGCGGGTCTTTGCGTCATTTGCGGCCATTTCTCTTTCCTTTCGTTGAGGTTGGCTTGGTAGATTGCAACAATGCGCCGAGCCGATCGAAACTTTCTTCCCAAAGGTTGCGATACGATTCAACCCAATTGCCGACTTCCTTTAGCGGGGCCACTTCTATTCGACATGGCCTGGTTTGCGCTGCCGCAATCTCCGCGTGCATTAACGCAAGTTGCGCGGTAGCCACAGCGTTCTTACGCAGGGTAAATTCTGGGATCGGTGGCGCCTGCGCGTCGTATAGATTAGTACGGATTTGAAATCACTGTCGAATTGGCTTGCCCGAAAACAGCACATCGTAAACGTCAGACATGGGTCGTCCTCGTCCCACCGCATGGCGCTTCGCGTAGGCGTTAGCGAAAAACAGTAAAGAGTTGATGCGTGACATTGTCGGAAGCCGCGCCCCGCCTCGCTCCTGGCATAGGCATGCTTGAAAGCCGCACCCCGCCTTCTTTTCAGGCCGGCCGTTGAAATTAGCTGAAAGCCCAAACAAGTTTTCAGTTCCCACATAAACTATCGATATTCCAATCACGTTACAGGAGGGTTCCGTGAAACAAGACACACTATTTTCCGTGGCAAACCAAGTGGTGTTGCTGTCCGGCGCGAGCCGTGGCATAGGGCAGGAGTTGGCGAAGGGCTTTGCCGAGCGCGATGCACAAGTGATTATCACCGGCCGCGAGGCGAAAACGATTGAACAAACCGCGCGGGACATTTCCGTTGGCTCGAAGCCGGTGCGCTCGATTGTTTGCGATGTCACGGACGAAAAATCGCTGCAGGCGACGGTCGACCAGGTGATTGCGGAGTTCGGCCGCATCGATACGTTGCTCAATGTCGCGGGCATGAATAAGCGCATGAAGGTGGAGAATTACACGGCGGAAATTTACGATGAAATCATCGACACCAATTTGCGCGGCATGTTTTTGCTGTCACAAATGGTCGGCAAACACATGATCGCACGGCGGCGCGGCAATATCATCAGCATCGATTCGCTCAACACTTACGCGCCGCTGAAAGGCGTCACGCCTTACGCGATGAGCAAGGCAGGCGTAGGCATGATGACGCGCGGCATGGCGACCGAATGGGGCGAACACGGGGTGCGAGTGAATGCGATTGCACCGGGATTTTTTCCGACGGCGCTGACCCAAAAGATGTGGGACATTGCGAAGATGAAAGATTGGGCGCTCGCGAACACGCCATTGCGCAAACTCGGCGACGTGGAAGAATTGGTCGGCGCGGCGATTTTTCTGGCGTCGGATGCGGCGAAGTTTGTAACGGGTCAGATTATTCGCGTCGACGGCGGGATTACGGCGGGGATTTTGTGGCCGATCGATTTAGATTGAATGGATAGGGGTCAAGCATGGCATAAATTCGAGGGCTGCCACCCGTAAAGTATCTTGATCCATTTCTTACCAGTCCGTCATTGCGAGGAGTGCAACGACGAAGCAATCTCGATTTTATTTGCTGCGAAATACGAGATTGCTTCGTCGCAAAGAACACTCCTCGCAATGACAAATGTTAAGGGATAACCGTTGAAGTCGCGCTTGGTTGTTGACGGCGAATTAACGGAAATTCGTATTCCCGGTTATTCGTTGTTGCATCAATTCGATATTCCCGATGGTTTTTTGCTGGTAACGGATTACGATTGTCCGTTCGAAGAAGCGACGGATTTTATTTACTCAGCCGCGAATTGCGTGTGATTTCAAGGCGATCCATTGGCGGCGCCTGTTGCTCATTTTTGTTGGATACAATCGAGTGGATCGATGAGCGCAATTTGATCGCGGTGTTCTACCGAGACGACCGTTGGAAAATATCAATCGCCGCGCGCGGGATTCCGTATTTGCGTCCGCGAATATCGGCAAAGCGAATGACATGAACTTTTGGAGGAAACATGATCGAGGTCGGCACAAAATTGGTTTTCGAAAACGAACGGGTGAAGGTATGGGAATTCACGCTGGAACCAGGCCAAAAAATCGAAGCACATCCGCATGATCGAGACTATTTCTTCTACGTGATTGAGGGCGGGATGTTGGAAGTCACACGCGAGTCAGGCGTGACGCAAGCGACGTTGGAGCCTGGGAAAGTTTATTACCGCGAAGCAGGCGATACGCACGCGGCGAAGAACATTAGTTCTACGCGTTATCACGTGGTGTTGGTGGAGTTGAAGTAATTGCAGTCTTCGTAAGTTCGACGCCAGATATTTTGTCATTGCGAGGAGCGCAGCGACGAGTCAAAAAGGCAGAGGCATTATGGTTGGAGAGCCAGTATCCAGGGGCTGGCCCGGGGTTGCCTTGGGCCATAAGGCCATGCGAGT
>JANNMV010000563.1:0-2914 GCA_031398205.1 Pseudomonadota bacterium
CCCTTCGAACATCTGCGCTTTACTGGCGAAATGCCGATACAACGCAGCCTCGGAAACATCAAGCCTGGCGGCGAGCGCGGCGGTGGTGATTTTCTCGCCTTGCGGTTGCTCCAGCATGTGGGCGAGGGTTTCCAGAATTTGCGTCTTGCGCTCACCGGGTTTGGCGGGCATGGGGCGTTCCCTTATAAGTATGGGCTGACAAATTAGCGCCTATCTTAGCGCAAGAAGCGGTCGAGTGCCGCGTTGTATGTCGGCGTCAGACGCAGGCCGTTGTGTTCGCCGCCGGTTATGGTGACCATTTCCTTGGTAGACGCAATCAGCGGCAAAAGCCGTTCGCTGGAGGAGTAGGGGACGACGGCGTCGCGGGTGCCGTGGATCAAGTACACCGGGCTTTTCACCAGCGGCAAGGCGAGGTCGGTACGCAGCGGAAACTTTAGCAAAAAGCCTGGTACGTAGGGATAGAACGTGGCGGTCAAATCTTTCAGGCTGAAGTAGGGCGTTTCCAAAATCAGCAATTTAGGCGTGTGGCGAACGGCGAGTTGCGCGGCGATGCCGCTGCCGAGGGAACGTCCGTACACAATGATGTTTTCCGCCGCATAACGCTCGCGCACATAGGCATAAACTCGATCAGCGTCGTCGTGCAGTTGGCGCTCGGTTTTTATCTTGCCGCTGCTTTTGCCGTAGCCGCGATAGTCGAACGCGAACAAATCGTAACCGCGATGGGTGAAACTCTCGGCGACTTCGCCCCAGCGGCGCAGGCTGCCGGCGTTGCCGTGAAAAAACAGCACCACACCGCGCGGCTGCGCCACCGTGAAATGCAGCGCGTTTAAATGTGCGCCTTCGACCGGCACGTTCACTTCACTAAAGCTCTGCGGAAAATTAAAGCGAAAATCCGCCGGCAATACTTCAGGGCGAAAGATCAGTTCGTTTTGCTGAAAATACAGCCCGCTGCACAACAAAATATAAACGGCCGGCACCGCCAGCAGCAGCCAGCGGGCGAATTTTCTCAACTAGCGTCGTCCGCCGAGTATCGAGCCGAGCACGCCGCGCAGGATTTGCCGGCCGAGTTGGCTGCCGATGGCCCGCGCCGCGCTTTTCGCCGTTGCCTCTAAGATACCTTCGCGTTGACGCCCGCCAGGCTTGCCCGTCGCGGCACCTCGCCCGCCGAGGCCGATGGATTCTAGCACTCCGCCAAGCATGCCTCCGGAGCCGCTCTGGGCTTGCTCGACAGCGGCGGCACCTTGCGCCGCTTTAGCTTTGAGTATTTCGTAAGCGGACTCGCGATCGACGGTTTTTTCGTACTGTCCGGCGACGATGGAACCTTGCAGTAGCGCGCTGCGCTGTGACGCAGTGATCGGTCCAATCTGGGAAGTGGGCGGCAAAACGAACGCGCGTTCCACCACCGTCGGCCGGCCTTTTTCGTCGAGAAAGGATACCAAGGCCTCGCCGACGGCCAATTCCGTAATCACCTTTTCGACATCGACTTCGGGATTAGCACGAAACGTTTCCGCTGCCGCTTTCACATTTTTCTGATCTTTCGGCGTGAAGGCACGCAACGCGTGCTGCACACGATTGCCGAGTTGACCAAGCACGGACTCCGGCACGTCGAGGGGATTTTGCGTGATGAAATAAACGCCGACGCCTTTCGAGCGCGACAGCCGCACCACCAGCTCGATGCGTTCCAACATATGTTTGGGCGCATCGTTGAACAGCAGATGGGCTTCGTCGAAGAAAAACACGATTTTCGGTTTATCGGCGTCGCCCACTTCCGGCAGGCGCTCGTACAGTTCCGATAACATCCACAGTAAGAAAGTCGCGTAGACGCGTGGCGCTTGCAGCAATTTATCAGCGGCTAAAATATTGACTACACCGCGACCGCCGTCGGCGGTCTGCATTAAGTCATCTAAATTTAAAGCCGGTTCACCGAAGAACTTGTCGCCGCCCTGTTGTTCCAGGGTCAAGAGCCCGCGCTGAATGGCGCCGACGCTGGCGCCGGAAACATTGCCATACGCAGTGGTGAATTGGCTGGCGTTTTCGCCGACGAATTGCAGCATCGCGCGCAGGTCTTTCAAATCGAGCAACAACATGCCGTTGTCGTCGGCGATCTTGAATACCATGCTGAGCACGCCCTCTTGCGTTTCGTTCAGGCTGAGAATGCGCGCGAATAGCAGTGGGCCCATTTCCGACACGGTGGCGCGGATCGGATGGCCTTGTTCGCCGAATACATCCCACAGCGTGACGGGGAAGGCGCCAAATTTGTGATCCGTCAAACCGAGTTGTTTGACGCGCTCGGCCACTTTGGGATTGTTGCCGCCCGCTTGGCTGATGCCGGTTAAATCGCCTTTCACGTCAGACATAAACATGGGCACGCCGATGGCGCTGAAATGTTCCGCCAACACCTGCAAGGTCACGGTTTTGCCGGTGCCGGTGGCGCCGGCAATGAGGCCGTGGCGATTGGCCATATGGGGTAGAAGAAACAAATCAACTTTGCTTTTGGCGATCAATAAGGGTTCATTCATGGCAACTCGGTAATCATGGAGGAAGAATCAAGGTGCTATGATTACATGTTTAGAAACATATGAGTAGGTGATTCATGGCAGGGCATTCCAAGTGGGCGAATATAAAGCACAAAAAAGCGGCAACGGACGCGAAGCGTGGCAAGATTTTTACTCGGCTGATCAAAGAAATTACCGTAGCCTCGCGCATCGGCGGCGGCGATGTGGGTTCCAATGCGCGGCTGCGTTTAGCGGTAGACAAAGCCTATGAGAACAATATGCCGAAGGACACCATCGAGCGCGCGCTTAAGCGCGGCGCCGGTGAATTGGAGGGGGTAAATTACGAAGAAGTCCGCTACGAAGGCTATGGTATCGCCGGCGCGGCGGTGATGGTGGATTGTCTGACGGACAACAAAACC
>JANNMV010000573.1:0-3714 GCA_031398205.1 Pseudomonadota bacterium
GGTTTGACGATAACAGCATGTGGGTCGAGTTATCGGATGGTCGCACACTAGGAATCCCCTTGGTGTGGTTTCCCCGGCTACTGCATGCGAGGCCGGAACAGCGCCAAAAATGCGAACTGTCGGTTAACGGGATTCATTGGGACGAGCTCGACGAAGATATTTCGGTGACTGGCCTCTTGGCCGGACGCGGTGATTCTACGCGCGCCACAAAGATAGCTGCTTAAATGATTCGATGGGGCATCGCGACGAGAACGTCGCGACACAATCGCAACTGATCGTCGTCACTGATAAACACTGTTAGATTGCGAGGAGTGCCATGAACCGTAAGCGGCTTGGTATTGTTGTTTTTGATGAGATCGAGGTTCTTGATTTCTGCGGACCTTTTGAAGTGTTCTCTGTTACGCGGCTCAATGAAGAGCGTCGGCGGGAGGAGCCTTCTCCTTTTGACGTACTGCTAATTTCCCAATTCAATCGAACGGTCACGACCACTGGTGGTATGAAGGTCGTAGCGGATGTTATTTTTGAGAATTGCCCGTCTCTTGATATTTTGGTTGTTCCCGGGGGCTGGGGGACACGGAGCGAAATGCACAATGAGACGATGCTTTCCTTTGTCCGTACCCACGCCGAGAACGTTGAAACACTTGCGTCGGTTTGTACGGGAGCTTTGATTTTGGGCAATGCCGGGCTACTTGATGGGCTGAAGGCTACAACCCACTGGCGCTCTTTGCAAATGATGCAAGAGCTTTTCCCCAAGGTCACGGTAGATTTTGAATCCCATGTGGTTCAACAGGGCAAGGTCATTACATCGGCTGGCATTTCCGCAGGTATTGATATGGCCTTGCATGTTGTGGCCAATTATTTTGGCGAAAATATTGCCCGCTTAGCGGCTCGCCACATGGAATACCCATTTCCGGAAACCAATGAACGTCGCATTACCCTATAAGAATTCAACGAATGAGGTTAGATCGTGCGAGCGAACCCGACTGGCAGGAGTGGGTCGAGTGGAGAGGCTTGGGCATTTAGAGCACCACACCCCACCGGAGTTGCTGCACTGCTCAATGCTACGGGACGGATTTTACCTTTTCGAGGGGTTGGGCATTAATAGCCAATATGGGCGGACAGTTGGTCGCGCGCTTTCCTGATGGTGCGATCAAGATCAGCAACTTCTCCGATCTTTGCGCCATCGCCACGACCTGATTCACATCACGGAATTTTCAGCTTGGCTTTTGGAAGCCACAGCGTTTCTTGTGGACGGCCTTTTGCGGATCCGGCGGCTTTTCAACCAGTACGTCAGCCGGAGCGAACGTGCATTTTCTTATTCATCCGTTTTTTTCCAAAGATCATCTCTGACCCTCCCGCCCATTGAAAATCCTGGTGACAGGCGCGGCGGAATTCATCGGCATGCGCACGGCCAAGCGCTGGTTAGAAAAATCCTCACGCCATCAAGGAGTTCAACGTAAATTTAATTGATTAGGCGCTTCATTAAGGCTACTATCGCCGGATGAAAACGGCTTCAATTTCTCAAACAAAAAACCAACTCAGAGCCCTAATCGATCAGGTTCGACAACGCGAATCCATCGTTATCACCGATCACGACCGGCCCGTGGCCAAGCTTGTTCCGGCCCAGGCAGAAAAAGGCGAAGAGGCGGCGGGGGCGCTTGCGCAACTGGAGCGCAAGGGGATTATCCGGCGCGGTAACGGCGAGGCCCATCGGCTGGCGCCTCGCATCAAACCGCGCGCCGGCGCCAGTGCGTTAGCCGCATTGATTAAAGACCGTGGGTGCAGTGGTGTCTGACGGCCTAAAACTGGACGGCCTCAAAATCCTCGTCACGGGTGCCGATGGCTTCATTGGTTCGCATCTTACCGAAGCACTGGTTCGTGCCGGCTGCGATGTCCGCGCGTTTGTAATGTACAACTCATTCAACTCGCGGGGTTGGCTAGACCACTCGCCCCGCGATATACGCGAAGAACTAGATGTCTTCGCAGGCGACATACGAGATCCTCATGGTGTGCGCAAAGCTATGCAGGGGTGTGAGGTTGTTATTCACCTGGCCGCATTGATCGCCATTCCCTATTCTTATCACTCACCGGATACCTATGTCGACACAAACGTCAAAGGTACACTGAATATCGTACAAGCAGCGCATGAGTTGGGGGTCGCGAAGGTTGTCCACACCTCCACCAGCGAAGTTTATGGTACGGCCCGATTTGTGCCGATTACTGAGGAACATCCACTGCAAGGGCAATCACCCTATTCAGCAACGAAGATCGGTGCCGACCAAATCGCTTTGTCCTTTCACGCTTCTTTCAACACGCCGGTGGCGGTGATCCGGCCATTTAACACCTATGGACCGCGCCAGTCGGCGCGAGCGGTGATCCCAACTATCATTACGCAAATCGCCACAGGCAAGCGCGATATCCAGCTCGGGGCGCTAAACCCGACACGCGACTTCAACTACATTACCGACACGGTGAACGGCTTCATCGCGGTAACACAGTCGGGGCGATCGGTGGGCGAGGTTATAAATATTGGCAGCAACTACGAGATATCAATTGGCGATACCGCAAACATGATAGCCAAGCTCATGGATGCGCAAGTAGATTTCAAGCAAGACGCGCTGCGCCTGCGTCCAGAAAAGAGCGAAGTAGAGCGCTTGTGGTCGGACAACACCAAGGCGCGTGAGTTCACCGGTTGGCAGCCGCGATACAGCGGGTTGGCGGGCCTAGAGCGCGGACTCGCGGAAACAGTGGAATGGTTTGTGCGGCCCGAGAATCTTGCCCACTATAAAGCAGACTTGTATAACATTTGAGTCGCCACAGCATGACCTCCCCGGTGGTTTTGAACGCTACACCTGTGACCGTCAATGTATTGGCTGCGGTGCGTAGGGTGCTGGGCCAAACAGATGAACCGATAACTCTTCATGAGCCCGAGTTCGGTGGTCGCGAATGGGACTACGTCAAGGAATGCCTGGATACCGGCTGGGTTTCGTCAGTCGGCTCCTATGTCGATCGATTCGAACGCGATCTTGCGACCTGCACTGGAACTGCCTACGCGGTGGCCACGATGAACGGTACTTCGGCTTTGCACATCTGCTTACTGCTGGCTGGGGTGAGAGCCGCAGACGAAGTGTTGATACCGACGTTGACGTTCATCGCAACTGCCAACGCTGTGTCGTACATTGCGGCAATTCCACATTTCGTCGATTCAGAGCCGGTCTCGTTGGGCATTGATGCCTCAAAGTTGGATGCGTATTTAGCACAAACGGCGAGTATTGTTGACGGGGTTTGCTTGAACCGAACCACCGGCGCAACGATTCGTGCGATGGTAGTAATGCATGTGTTTGGGCACCCCTCAGACTTAGACGCACTGTCGGAAGTCGCAGCGCGGTGGAAACTCGTGCTGATCGAAGACGCGGCCGAATCGCTGGGTTCCACGTACCGCGGACGGCACACGGGAAACGTCGGTGCGGTTTCGGCGCTCAGCTTTAACGGAAATAAGGTCATAACTACGGGTGGTGGTGGCGCGGTGCTGACCAACGACCCGATTTTGGCGCGCCGCGCCAAGCACCTCACCACAACAGCCCGAACGCCGCACCGTTGGAATTTTCTTCACGATGAGATTGGCTACAACTACCGATTGCCCAACCTAAATGCTGCGTTAGGCTGTGCCCAATTAGAGCGCCTGCCTTTGTTGATCGAGCGCAAGCGCAGGCG
>JANNMV010000594.1:0-1979 GCA_031398205.1 Pseudomonadota bacterium
GGCGCCGAACATCGGGCGGTAATGCACCGGCTGCGGCGTGGGAATCGATGCGTTCGGGTCGCCCATGGCGGCAGCGATGATCATGCCGCCCTTTACGATCAACGATGGTTTGACGCCGAAAAACGCCGGCTTCCACAGCACAGATCAGCGAGTTTACCCACTTCGATGGAACCGACCGCGTGGGAAATACCGTGGGTGATCGCCGGATTAATCGTGTATTTAGCGATGTAACGTTTGGCGCGTTGGTTGTCATGATCCGTGCGATCGCCGGCGAGCGCGCCATGCTGCGCTTTCATCTTATGCGCCGTCTGCCAGGTGCGCAGGATCACCTCGCCGACCCGGCCCATGGCTTGCGAGTCGGACGACATCATGCTGATGGCGCCGAGGTCGTGGAGAATATCTTCCGCGGCGATGGTTTCGCGCCGAATGCGCGACTCGGCGAACGCGACATCTTCGACGATTTTTGGATCGAGGTGGTGACACACCATCAACATGTCGAGATGTTCGTCGAGGGTGTTGACGGTGTAGGGCCGCGTTGGATTGGTTGACGAGGGCAACACATTCGCTTCGCCGCACACTTTGATAATGTCAGGCGCGTGACCGCCGCCCGCCCCTTCCGTATGAAAGCTATGGATGGTGCGGCCTTTGAACGCAGCAACAGTCGTTTCGACGAAGCCCGCTTCGTTCAAGGTGTCCGTGTGGATTGCGACTTGCACGTCCATGTCGTCGGCAACGGAGAGACAGTTGTCGATAGCAGCGGGCGTCGTTCCCCAATCTTCGTGAAGCTTGAGGCCAATGGCGCCGGCCTCGATCTGTTCCACCAGCGGCTGCGGCAAACTGACGTTGCCTTTGCCGAGAAAACCCAAATTCATCGGCAAGCCGTCGGCGGCGAGCAGCATGCTGTGTAAATGCCATGGCCCCGGGGTGCACGTGGTCGCGTTGGTTCCTGCCGCCGGCCCTGTGCCGCCGCCGATCATCGTCGTCACGCCGGACATTAGCGCTTCGTCCACTTGCTGCGGGGAAATAAAATGAATGTGGGTGTCGATGCCACCGGGGGTGACGATCATGCCCTCCCCTGCGATCACTTCCGTCGCCCCGCCGATGACGATGTTCACACCCGGCTGAATATCCGGATTGCCCGCCTTTCCGATCGCTGCGATGCACCCACCCTTGAGCCCAATGTCGGCTTTGACGATGCCCCAATGGTCGAGTATCAACGCGTTGGTGATCACCGTATCGACGACATCTTTGTGCGCGCGCTGGCTCTGGCCCATGCCATCGCGAATCACTTTGCCCCCACCGAATTTCACCTCTTCACCATAGATCGTGAAGTCTTTCTCGACCTCGATCCACAGATCCGTATCCGCCAAGCGCACGCAATCGCCGACGGTCGGGCCAAACATTTCCGCGTAGGCGGTTCTATCCATGCGTCGGCTCATTTGGCTTTTCCTGCGCGGTTAAGTTTGCCCATGATCTTGCCGTTAAAGCCATACACGGCGCGGTCTCCGGCTAGCGCTACGAGTTCCACTGTGCGCTCTTGTCCCGGCTCGAAGCGCACCGCCGTGCCGGCCGGAATATTCAGACGAAATCCCGTTGCCTTGCCGCGCTCGAAGGCCAGGGCTTCATTGGTTTCGCCGAAGTGAAAATGCGAACCCACTTGAATTGGCCGATCGCCGGTATTCGCGACAGTCAGGCTAATAGTCTCGCGACCCTGGTTAATCTCAATTTCGCCCACTTTTATTCTCATTTCGCCGGGAATCATATTCGCTCACTGGATTGGATTGTGGACGGTGACGAGCTTGGTGCCGTCGGGAAAAGTCGCTTCGACTTGGATGTCTGGAATCATTTCGGGCACCCCTTCCATCACGTCGACGCGGCCCAGCAACGTCGTCCCATAACTCATTAGATCGGCGACGCTGCGTCCGTCCCGTGCACCTTCCATAATCGCTGCGCTGATGTACGCCACCGATTCTGGGTAG
>JANNMV010000599.1:0-3364 GCA_031398205.1 Pseudomonadota bacterium
CGGTTGGAACGGCGCGTCGATCACCCATTGGCGAATTTTCTTGCCTGCCTGCGCGAGCGCGTTCACGTCTTCGATATCGAGCGCGCTCAGCACCGTTTCGATGCGTTCTTCAAGGTTGTTGTGTTTAAGGAATTCACGAAACGCAAATGCAGTTGTTGCAAACCCGCCCGGCACGCGCACGCCGGATTGCGCCAACTGACTGATCATTTCCCCGAGGGACGCATTCTTGCCGCCGACTTCATTGACGTCAGTCATGCGCAAATCACGAAACCATGCAACGTATTGTTGTGCCATCCCTGTGTCCGGTAGGTTCTATTGTCTAGAAAACCCGTTATTATAAACAACTTACTTTATCGACGGCGGTAAACCGCCATCCAACCGATGTCTTCAAAGCGCAGCGTATTTTTTGTTTCCGACGGCACCGGGTTGACGGCGGAGTCCTTGGGTCAATCGATGATTACGCAATTCGATGACGTAAGTTTTAATCGAATTACGATTCCGTTCGTCGACAGCATCGAGAAAGCCAACGCCGCCGTGGGCGAAATACGCGTAGCCTCGGAGCGCGATAGTAATCGTCCCATTGTATTCAGTACCCTAGTCGACGCTGAATTGCGCTCGATTATCCATAGCGTCGATGCGCTGTTGTTGGATTTTTTTGAGATTTTTATCGGACCGTTGGAGCGCGAACTCGGCGCAAAGTCCAATCACCGCGTCGGCCGTAGTCACAGCGCGAGTAATACGGTGACCTACGATGCGCGCATCGAAGCGGTTAATTACACCATGGCTCACGATGACGGCATCACCGAGAAAAATTTAAGTGAGGCGGAAGTGATCCTCGTCGGTGTGTCGCGCAGCGGCAAGACGCCGACCTCGCTCTACATGGCGCTGCAGTTCGGCATCAAGGCGGCGAACTATCCGCTGATACCCGAAGATATCGGGTTAATGAAACTCCCGCCCGCCCTGCAACCGTTTAAACGCAAAATGTTCGGCTTAACCATCTTGCCTGAGCGCCTGCGCCGCATTCGCGAGGAACGCCGGCCCGGTAGCAAGTATGCTGCGTTAGACAATTGCCGTTTCGAAGTGTCGGCGGCGGAAGCGCTAATGCGCTCTCACGGTATTCCGATATTGAATTCGACCGACAAATCCATTGAAGAAATATCGACGACGATTTTGCATCAGGCACATTTGGTGAGGCGGGTGTTTTAGAAAAATTTCTGGGAGTCAGAAAATATCGAAATGTCATTCCCGCGCCAGCGGGAATCCAAGTTGACGTTCAGAGGCCAAATGGATTCCCGCTTGCGCGGGAATGACAAGAGGAGAAGGTATCGTATGGATGAGACGAAAGACCGGCACTCAAGGCGTATTGATCTGCCGAACTCGCTCAAACAAACAAATCGCCGCTGCGGCGGCCGCATTCAACGATTCCATCTTTCCCGGCATGGGAATGCTCACCTGGAAATCGGCGAGCGACGATAGTCCCGGCGATAAACCCGCCCCTTCGTTGCCAATCATCAGCGCCAACGAGCCTTTTAAATCGATGTCGTACAGTGACGATTTCGAGCGCAACGTCGTGGCAACTTTCTTGCCTTTGAAATTTCCGACTACGCCGATCAAATCCTGTTGTTCGTAAACATCGAGCAAAAAATGCGCGCCCATCGCCGCGCGAATCACCCGCGGCGACCAGGCGAACACGCAGCCTTTTGACAGCACGACGTGTTTCACATTGGCCGCGGCGGCGCTGCGCAAAATCGAGCCTAAGTTGCCGGGATCCTGAATGTCTTCCAGCACCACACAACAATCCATCTGCGCGGGGATCGGCTTGTGAGCGGGCGTGTCGATCAGCGCAATCACGCCGAGCGGAGAATCGAGTGTCGATAGTTCGTGAAACATCGCATCACTCAGAAGTGTCGGCACGAGCGGCTGCAATTGCTTGATCAAGGCGACGACCGCAGCGTTTTTCGCGGCGCTCGCACTGACCACCAAGGCTTTCGGCGGACCGATCGCCTCGCGGTAGGTCTGCGCCAGATGGATGCCTTCGATCAGGGTCTGATGGGACTTCTTTCGCTCGCGCGATGATTGCGCCAGTTTGACCAGTTGTTTGAACAACGGATTGTCGTGGGAGCTAACGGCCTTCATCGTGCGCAGGTTCTAAATCCGGCAAACACATCGCGGCGATCGGGTGTGTAAAAATTACGCCAGGTGTTGCGCAGCAAACGGCTGCGTGTGGCGAAGCAGCCGCCGCGTAACACTTTGTGATCGCCAAACCAGGGCTCGGAGTATTCTTTGTAGGGATCGCGAATGAAGCCGGGGTAGGGCGCGAACCAATCCGCTGTCCACTCCCACACGTTGCCCCACATTTGCCGCACGCCTTCCGGTGTGTCGCCTGCCGGAAACCCGCTCACCGCCCCGGCGGTCGCGGATATGCCGTCAAGACTGGCTCTGGGAGCGGCTTCCAGGTCGAGGCATTGTTGTGACCATGGGCAATCGCGCTTCGCCGATCCACTCGCGGCGAACTCCCATTCTGCCTCCGTCGGCAGCCGGCGTTCGGAAAAGCGGCAGTAGGCATCGGCCTCAAACCAATTCACAAAAATCAGCGCATCGTGTTCGCGCTCACGTAGCGGAATCCACTGATCGAATTCGCGCAGGCACCATACGCCGTCGCGCGATTGCCAGTACAGCGGGTGATGGGCGCGCTGTTTTTCGCGCCATCTCCAACCGGCATCCGACCAAAATTCTCGGTGCGTATAACCCTCTGCGGCGACGAAATTTAGAAACTCGCCGTTCGTCACCGTTGCTTTGGCCATGCGAAATGGCGCGACCGCAATTGCGTGTCCCCACTTTTCGTTGTCGAACACAAAGCCGGCGCGATCGCGCTCGGCGCCGAGCAAAAAATACCCGCCGGCAATTTCTGCGTCGCCGCCGAACGACTCGCCAGAACCCGCGTGGCCCCAGGCCAACCCCTGGATTCTGGATTCCCGCCTAGGCGCGGGATAGCCGAGGATCTGTCGCGTATAGTGAAATGCTTCGCCGTGCATGTCTTCATGAAACACCGCGAGCTCGGCAAAGTAGCGCAATGCTTCGTTGTTGGGTTCGCGATCCAAGCGCTGCAAGACGCGTTCGGTGACGTTGTTCAAATAATCTTGCGTCGCTTCGATACCGGGTAAGGGCAAATCCCAACGCGTCGCGTGGGGCACCGTTGCGGAGTTGTAAAGCGCGTCGGCGTTAGCAATGATCGACGGCAACAATGCTTGATCGACCGCGCGAAAACGCAAACACCAATATTCCTGGAACCAGCCGAGGTGGCCGATTTCCCAAAGTGGCGGATTTAGAATATCAAGGCGCGGGCCGAGTAACTGTGCGCCGT
>JANNMV010000675.1:0-21586 GCA_031398205.1 Pseudomonadota bacterium
TACGATCCCACAAGGCAAATGCGAACATGCCGCGAAAACGCGTTACGCACGCCTCACCCCACTCTTCCCACGCATGAACAATGACCTCCGTATCCGATCGCGTGCGAAAGTGATGGCCGCGCGCCACCAACTCGGGCATCAGTTCTTGGAAATTGTAAATTTCTCCATTGAAGACCACGATGACACTGTGGTCTTCATTAAATAGCGGTTGCTGTCCAGTTGATAAATCGATGATGGAAAGACGGCGATGACCCAAGCCTAGTCCCGGTTCCTCATGTATGCCGCCCTCGTCGGGGCCACGATGGAACTGAGCCTGATTCATACGTTCGAGCAACGAACGCGAAATCTCTTTCGTGCCACCAAAATCAAAGACACCAACAATGCCGCACATAAAATTAGCTCTGCATAACAGTTTGACGAACCTTACTTTCTAACACACGGTCATAGACTTGCATATAGCTATTCACCATAGCCTCCATGCTAAAGCGCGCTTGTGCCGTTCGGCGACTAGCGTGACCGTGATGCCGTGCGAGCTTGCCGTCAATGACATAATGTTTAATTGCCTCGGCGAGCGCGATAGGGTTCGCCGCAGGCACCAGGCTTCCTGTAACACCGTCCTCCACAAGCTCAGGATTGCCGCCGACCGCCGTGGCGATGGTCGGTAATCCGCTTGCCATCGCTTCTAGAATGGTATTGGATATCCCTTCTGCAAGTGAAGGGAGAACAAAAATATCCATGCCGCGCATTAGGGCGGCAACATCATCTCGCGCGCCCGGCAACCACGCAAGATGTCGTAATCCCGCCTGGGTCAAAAGGGCCTCGCACTCGGCCCGCAAGGAACCATCGCCCACCATCACAAGTCGGAGGCGGGATTTCTCCTGCGGTAAGATTGCAACAAGATGAATAAAGGCGCGCGTGAGATTGACTTGATCCTTGACGGGTTGCATGCGGCCAACGGTTCCGATAACGAAGGTGCCCTTAGGCGCAAAATCAGTTTCCGGCAGCAACTCCCGTTCGCCGGATGCGGGTCGAAAATCATTGCAGTTCACGCCATTGTATATTTGTGTAATACGCTGACTAGGCACTCCGACTTTAGTTTCCAGATACGATTCGAGATCCCTCGACAGTGCGATGTAGTGACTAACCAGAGGGCGGTGCAACCGGCGAATCCACTGCGCCTTGCGATTGCTGCCGTCTAAATCGCCCATATCTCGCCCGTGTTCGCCGTGTATGCGAGCGGGAACGCCATTGACCAACGCTGGAAGCATACTGTCTAGGCCCGACAATCCTCGGCTATGTACGATGGCGGGTTTGAGATGACGAATCAACTCGAACAACCGCCATTGAGCGCCCCAGTCGCGCCCTTCTTTTCGATGAATAGCGAATACTTCAACATTCGCATCTTCAATCCTATCGCGAAAATCCGTGAAGCCCGTCATGCATATAATCGCGTGTCGATACCGACTTGCCAGACCATGATTGAGCAGATTGACCAGACCATTCTCCAAGCCACCGATCGCGAGTCGATGAATGACGTGAACGACTAAGTGAGGGGGACGCGCCATGTGAGATTTCAGTGCTACCGGCTAGCGCTTAGCCGCAGTCAACGTCTTATCGATCGATTGAAATATCGTGGGAACGAATTCACGTAA
Organism: Pseudomonadota bacterium; assembly: GCA_031398205.1. GTDB lineage: Bacteria > Pseudomonadota > Gammaproteobacteria > Burkholderiales > JALYOK01 > JALYOK01. Next base: position 1,653 of record JANNMV010000675.1, read on the forward strand.
AACCTCCCTAGCTGCGTCTGGCTTTCCTTCGAAGGGTGCGTATATAAAAATAGCCGCAGCGTCGTCGCCCTCACCAAGTAGCTTCGCTTTTGCTTGATAGAGTTTCGCGAAGTAAATGTTGCTTGTGTATGATCCACCGATCCAGTACCAGCTCCACACCAGCAAGCTGGTACGTGCGGAACGCAATGTTGATTCATTGGCTACCAGCCGTCCCGTGGGTGATTGGATTTCCACTGAACGGTCCGATGTAAGCCCCCAACTTGGGTTCCGAGTGCTTACCAGTTGATTGTCGCTATTGATTAATTCAGCGCCCTGGTGTTGATTTCGATAGTACTTAAGCAAGACCTCGACCTTCTTCTCCTCGTTGTTGAAGGTATATTTCGCGGTGCCGGGCGCCGTCCGAAAATGCGGCGCCCAGTCGGTTAGCGGCTCGGCTTCGATTTGCCAACCAACAGGAGCGGGGGGCGCTAAAAACGTGAGCGGCTCTGGATTGGGTGGAACATCGACCAAATGGCGCGCATAGATAGGCCAAATTGAAACTATTATTGCGCTGATTAATGCGAATACAATAATTTTTGCTGACGGTTGCTGACCGGGTAACCGGTTTTCGGATCGACTTAGTAACGACGATTCGGTGGTCTCATCCGCCTCTTGCCAGCGTGACCCAATCCAAAATAACAGCATCATCACAAAACCAAAAAATACCCATCCGTAAATGACATGATCGACGCCCGTAGCAAGCCTGTTATTGCTCAGATGTCCAATCATGACGATCATATAGGCACGAAACCCGTTCGCGATAATTGGCACGATAATTGACAAGCCTATAAACACGAGACGGCGCCAAAGGCTTCGATAGGTTAGGTAGGAAAACAAACAGCCCAATGTGAGTGATGCAATCAGATAACGCAGGCCGCTGCAGGCTTCAACTACAGACCAACTACCGGTCGGGACGGTGAAGAAGAGACCTTCGCGAAAAACTGGAATCCCAGTGATTCGCAACGCCGTGACGGTGAAATCAGCCGTGAAATTCATCATCGGCGCGAGTAAAAAATCGCCCACAGGAACGGCGAACAACAAAAATAGTAAGGGAAACAATAGCGCTACGCTCACTCGATCGCCAAGAACAGACCACACTATCGCGGGAACCATCGCAACTAAAGCGTATTGGGATACCACCAATGCTTCCACGGAATTCCCGATCAACCAAAGGACGCCCAAGGCAATGAGGGACAAAATTCCCAATACGCTAGGGTTGGGTCGAATCCGGAGAACTTCTCGGCGCCGCGTCCAAATTAAATAGGCGCTGATCGGGAAAATTAGGTAGCCGTGCGCGTAGGTCTCGGATCGATGCCAAATCGCGAGAGTGGATAGGGTCGTATCCCCATACCAAGTGAAAAGCCAGAAGAGTAACGCCGCAATCAAAATAGTGCAAAAGAGCCACATAAAATCAGTGGGTTTACCCGCGATCTCCCCTTGCGCTGGTTGAAGTCGGAGTTCCTGCTCGTGTTTCATGCGGATATTTGCTTGGTCAAGGACGATATGCGAGCGTCAATATGAAGCTTTTCTTGGTCCATTTGAGTTTCAACGACTTGATTCAAATCAAGCGCCCGGCCGATTCGCGACAGGTTTGCCTCCCAGCTATAACGCTCAACGACGCGCGCACGTGCCCGCGCCCCGATCAAATCATTTTTGTTGTCGCCGAGTCGCGCTGAAATCTGAGCGATAAACTCGGACGCATCACATGCAACGACAAGTTCGCAACCCACCTCCGCGCTTACGCCCTGGGCGGCTTCTCGCGAGACGATGACCGTCTTAGCCATTGCCATCGCCTCAAGCACTTTGTTTTGAGTTCCGCGGGCAATGCGCAATGGCGCTACAGCCATTGCTGCGTGCGCCAGATATGGGCGAATATCTGAAACCGACCCTGTTACAACCACGGCGGGCAGAGCAGAAAGCTTCTGCACACGCGCGCCGGGACGGGAGCCGACCACGTAAAAACGGGCCTGGGGAAATTTTGCAAGTACATGCACAAATACCTCCCGCGCAAACCATTCCACGGCATCCACGTTCGGCCAGTAATCCATGGCGCCGGTGAAAGCCAAGACCACTTCGCCTTGCTTATAGGGATTTTCGTACCCGTGGGTTGGCGCAAAATAATCGGTATCCACGCCGTTGTTGGCGTGAGTAATACAATTCGCCGATTCTGGCGCGAGCGATTGGAACAGTGCCGCCTCACGCTCGTTGACTAGCACGGTCGCATCAAAATCCCATGCAACCTGACGCTCGAACGCGAGCAATCGGCTGGCCTCACGTCGATAAATCCAGGATAGTGGCCATGACTTGGTGTTCGCAAACTGCGCCCATTTATCGGAATCGACGTCGACCAAATCAGCGACTCGAGTCATACTGCTTTCGCGAGGTAGGTACTGTGCCATGGCGGAGGAAAATACAACAGCGTGTTTTAACAGCGCAAACGCAAGCTTTTCGTTAACCCAATCCTGCAAACCATGATCGAAGTAATAAGGCAGGGTTAAGGGCTGTCCGGTTATCAATCCCCGCAAACTTCTAATGCGCGACAGCTTCGGATTCAAACGCACGAAATGACTATCGCAACATAGCTTCTTTACTTCGTCGACGTATTGCCAGTCTTCTTCCGCATCAACAAATGTACCGAGGTGTATCTGATAGTGTTGCGCAAGATATTTGAGTAAATGGAACGATCTAACTTTGTCGCCCTTGTTGGGTGGGAACGGAATTCGGTGAATAAGCAGCAGAAGATGTTTCATCGCCGTTAGCCCAGGTATTTGACTATATGAGGGCCAATGCGGTTGACAAGGCTCAAAGGCATCGCTTGCCATGCTTTAATGACGAGCCGATATTTTGGATTAAGTGGATTTTGATCCGGTACCTGTTTTGCGCGATGCAACTGATATTCATAACTCAACGGTGTCGGCTCAAAGCCCCAGTTTTTCTTAAAGTGGTAGGGCCCCGTTGCAATCTTGCTGCGGCCAAAGTCAAAAAGTTTGCAGCCGCGCTCGACGGCGCGTTGCATTAGGTTCCAGTATTTGAAGTCGTTTGCCGCAAAATCGCGCGCTGCGAGGTCATCGCCTGCATAGTACGGTAGCACCTCATTTCGGAAGTAAAACGTTAGCACGCTGCTTAGCGGCCTATTGTCCGGGCCGACGACCGTCATCACCTCGCAGTCGGAGCCAAAAATTTCCATGAGAAGCTGAAAATATCTTTTCGATAGCGTTGGCGTGCCGTGTCGATGGACATTGTCGGAAAACAGGGCGAAAAATCGCTCGGCATTTTCATCGATCTCGCCTCGCAGTTCCGCCTTGATCCCCTTACGCACCATGGCTCGTTGTTTGCGTGGAATCGCAAGCATGTTTTTATCGTGATCGGCAGCGATTTCCTTGCGGAACGTCACGTACAAGTCTTTATGCGCCCAATCCAAATGGGACGAAACAATGCTGCGGTACTCAAGGTGATCGACGTTGAGCTTGTGCGCTAACTGTTGCGCTGCTTGGTCGAGCGCGAGACGTGCCGGATCCGACGTTGCGGCGATACCGCCGTATACACAAAATGGCAGGGAACAAAGCGAGTGTCCGAACATCCAACCCTTCACTTCCGCGAGAGGCAGAACGCCTTGAATTTGGCCGTTTGACTCAGCGTAAAGAAAGTGCGTCCGATGGCCGAACACATGTTCCATCATCGTTTTCCAGCCGGCGCGGTGAAAGAAGGTAGCCTCCGGGCATGACATCACAAATTCGTCCCAGCGGGCTGCATCTTTTTCCGACAAGGATCGGATTGATAGCGTGTCACTCGGTCCTGTTTGAGCCGCAGAAGTGGCGCTTGGGCAGTCGATTGCAAGACTACTCATCAACTCGCCTTGCCGAGAAAAATTTGATCGATCCGGCCCCAGTGAAAATCTTTCAGTAATATACGCAAACGCGATTCGGTTCGTCCGAGGTTCACGTAATGCCGAAACCGCGTTTTGAGGGTCATCCCATGGGGTCGCGGTTGCTCAGGATCGATCTCCCAGGGATGGCAATAAAAAATACAGGCCTGCTTGTCGACGTTATTCACACGGTTGATCGACCACCGTGACATTTGATATGGCAATAAGCGAAAGTAGCCGCCGCCGGCGGCCGGTAAGTTGCGATTGAACAGGCGGATAGTGGTTGCGGGCAATTCTAATAGAGTTTTAGAATCGCTCGGTCGAAACGCGAACCGGGGAGCATTCGGCATGCCATAGTGATCGTGACGAATCGGATAGATGCTGGAACTATATTGATAACCGGCGTCCCCTAACGAATCGAGTGCCCATAGGTTATCTTCGCCGATGGAAAAGCTCGGCGCACGATAACCGATTACGGCTTGGCCACCTAAATCTTCGAGAATTTTTTTTGCGCGAGTAACGTCATCTAAGAATTCAGCGGGAGTGAGATCCGATACGCGTTGATGTCCGTAGCCGTGACTCGCAAGCTCATGGCCACCAGCGACGATGCGTTTAATCATATCGGGAAAGCGTTCGGCGACCCAGCCTAACGTAAAAAACGTTGCATGAGCCTGGCTGTCTGCAAGCATTCCCAGCATCCGATCGACGTTACGTTCGACGCGGCAGGTTTGTTGATCCCAGATTTGGCGCGGGAAATGTGGCGCTAGGGCGGAGACTTGAAAGTAGTCTTCAACGTCAATGGAAAAAGCATTTCGTATGGGTGGCGTAGACATGAATTTATGCTGCTAGGCAACATGACGCTGTTGGGATGATCCGAGCCAATCATGCAAAATGGCGGCAATGCGCAGTGCAGCCTTGCCATCCCAGAATTCCGGAGATTTCCCCGCTTTTCCTCCTGACTGTAAAACGTCGTTTACCGCCGCGTGAATCTTTTCCGGATCGATCCCTGTGATGGTGTTAGTACCTTCGGTAACCGTAATGGGTCGTTCAGTGTTTTCGCGCAGTGTGATGCAGGGCACGCCGAGCGCCGTCGTTTCTTCTTGAATTCCACCGGAATCCGTTAGTACTAAGCACGCATCTTTCATCAACCCCAACATTTCCAGATATCCCTGAGGCGGCAACAACGCGATATTCGCCGACGCTATCAAGTCCATAAGCCCGTAGCTTTCGATCCGTCCGCGAGTGCGCGGATGAACAGGGAAAATGATGGGCATTGTTTGGCTGATCTGCGCCACAGTACGCAACAACGTGCGCAACACCTTGACATCATCGACATTGGATGGCCGGTGTAAGGTCAACACACCGTAGTCCTTTGCCCCTATCAGGAACGCGTCGGAGACACCCGCCTGGCGAAGAGTTTCACGCATTGGCGTGGCATGCGACAACTGGCTTTTCAAGGTGTCGATCATCACATTGCCGACGAAATGCACGCGATCCACGCTGATGCCTTCGCGTCGTAGATTTTCCGTGGCATCGCGTTCCGTGGTAAAAAGTATATCGGAGATTTGATCCGTTAGGACGCGGTTTACCTCTTCTGGCATGCCTCGATCGTAACTACGCAATCCCGCCTCAACGTGAATCACTTTCACTCCCATTTTCGTCGCCACAAGCGCGCATGCAATGGTCGAGTTTACATCACCGACGACAAGAACGGCGTCGGGCGCTTCTTGCTCCAAAACAGGTTCAAAACGGCGCATGATCTCGGCTGTCTGTACCGCATGGGACGCGGAACCCACGTCGAGATTGATGTCTGGTTTCGGGATGCCAAGCGCCACAAAGAATTGGTCGTTCATCGCGCTATCGTAGTGTTGCCCCGTGTGGAGCAGACAAACATCAAACGGTTCAGAACCCGCCTTCAAGGCTTTCATAACCGGCGCAATTTTCATTAAGTTTGGCCGCGCGCCGACCACGCAAAGTATTTTTTTTTCCACTACGTTTTAATCCTTTATGGCGACAACTTTGTCGTCACCTTGATGTTCTGTTCGAAATCGCTTGAGGCCAGCGACCGAAAGCACTTCCCGCATTAGTTTGAGCATAGTCACGACGGACCGCTCGACTTGCCCGAGCCGCTTATCTAGATTAGCCAAGTTATTATCTAGTTCAAGTTGCTTAATCTGCGCAACCGGTGAGTTTGCACCGAAACTAACTGGGTTCATCCCGGCCGGCTCGGTAAACGGCACGGCCATTTCATTGTTGATCTCACCCACAACCTCATTGACCGCCGCTGCGTTAATTTGATGCATTTCTTCCAGATAGCCCATCAGCAGCAAGCGGTCGCAAACCGTGTTGATTTTTCGCGGAATGCCAGTGGCGAAATCATGAATGGCCGAGAATGCGTCGTCGGTAAAATGTGGATCGTGATTCCACCCTACGGTGCGCATGCGATGCTCGATATATTCGCGCGTGTCCTGTGAATCCATCGGACCTAAATGGTACGACGCGGTCACGCGTTGCCGCAGTTGTTGCATCCCCTCGCTGGCCATAGTGAAGCGAAATTCCGGCTGTCCAAGTAAGAAGCTTTGCAGAAGCGATTTTTCCTGTGATTGGAAATTTGACAACATGCGCAGCTCCTCGACTGCACGGGGGCTTAAATTTTGTGCCTCGTCGACAATCAATAACGCCCGTTTGCCGAGGTTCTGGCAATTTATGAGAAAGTTCTCCAACCGCTTGAGCAGTGTGGCCTTGCTGCTATCTTCTTGAGGTACCCCGAAAGCAGCCGCCACCATGCGTAGCGTATCGTCAGCATCAAGTTGGGTACTGACGAGTTGCGCGGCGACCAGGTTTTCATCTTGCAATTTTTTGAAGAGATGCCGTACTAGCGTAGTCTTTCCGGCGCCAACTTCGCCAGTAATCACAATAAAGCCCTCACCTTGATGTAGCCCATACTCAAGATAAGACATAGCACGTTTGTGCCCCTTACTGCCATAAAAGAAGGTTGGGTCAGGACTGAGTTGGAACGGTTTTGCCCGCAGGTGGTAAAAGGCTTCGTACATTGTGGTTCTCTAAAAAGTAACGAGAAAAGTGCCGAAAAATGAATTTTCGTCGTAGTCGTTGACGTTGAAATTAGAATCGCGGCGCACATGTCGGTAACCAAGTGAGCCGTTAGCGGATCTAGATAGTTTGCGTGTAATCCCTAAGTTGAACGTGGTGAGATTATCGGTTCTGCCGATATCAACTAACCGAACGCGCGTTAAGTCAAGGCCGACATTCGCGTTGTTCCGAGGGGACAATTGATATCTCCAGTTAGAACCAACACCGGATTGCTTGATGATTTGACTCAGCGCGAAATCTCCGGATGTATTCAGCACAGTCGCGGTGCCGGTCGTGGCTGAGTCTCGAATCGAGTCGAAGGCCCTCAATATCAGCGCGCTTTTGGGGTAACTGAACGCCAACAATCCCTGCCATTTCTTTTCTAAAAATGCAGTGTTGGTTTGAAAATTGATCCCCTGGGCGGAGTCTGGATCCAGGCCCGCAGAAACTAAATCCCTGACCCTGGCGTCCACGAGATCCTGCAAGGCCCGATCAGAAATGGCTGGATTCCGCGTCCTGAACTCATTTTCGGCCGAGTCCCGGAGGGTAACGCCTAGCGGTTGGGCGAACTGCGATCGGCTAGTGGATAGGTTTTGCTGGTAGGAAATGTCCCATGAGGTTCGGCGCGCTGTATGCTGGAACGAGAGGGCATACGTATTGCCAAAGTAGTGACGGCCCGCGGAGAACGACAGCGATGTTCTGCGCGACGGGCGCCAATCGCCGCCCAACGTCCAAAAAGCACCCTCGGGCTTCTCACCTATCGTGACATAGTCATTCTTGTCGACGCCAAATGAACCCGTGGCGAATAGCCTCGGGGTGATGCGATAGCGCAAGTTCCCCGTTAAGCTCTTGAAGGTCGTGTCAGCAGACCGCGTGTAACTAGTGCGATCATCCAAAAATACTGCGCCCCAGCCCCACTCATTGAACGCTGGGCCACTTTCCGCTTTGATAAGTGCACGATTGCCCGTGCTATCGGAAATTGCCGAGCTATTTACATCGCTGCTAAGTTGGCTAAAGGTGTAACGCGCCACAACAGTTGCTTGGCGACCAAACGCTTTGCGAAAATTCGGTGAAATTGAGTAGGAGCGAAACGTGCGATTGTTATCATTCACCGAAGAATTTGCACCAATCGGACCAAACGCCGATACAGCTTGCTGGCTAATATTGGCAAGCGTATCCAGGTAGATGAGGTCGTTCACTAACTCGAAATCTCCCGATGCCCGGAGTTGATGATTCAAGGTATCGCGATCGCTGTCGCGCACGTAAAAGTACTTGTTTAATGAATAGTTGACATCGATGTTCGACCGCGCGGCACTGCTCCGGATCGAAATACCAGGACTGATTGCAGTAACGAATTCCGATTGCGTGTTACTTCGTGCGAGTCCAATGTTGTCGGAGTAGGTTTCACGAACCTGGATTCTAGGTTCGATACGCCAGTTGCTAATCGCACCTAACGCTACTTCACCGAAATTCCTAGATTCCGTGTCAAGATCAGCGGCCCGTGCTGTAAAGACTGCAACGAGCGTAACCGCAGCTAGGAGTTTGGTCAATCCGGCTAAGGCTAAGTTTGCGCCCGACGTTGAATATGGGATTAGCCAACAACAATGCTTCCGCTCCCGCCTCCTATTGCTTGCCATACGTGCCGTAATAGGACCCGTAGTAGTTATTACCCGGCATAAAGCTGCCTTTGTTAAGGAGCATGCCAACGACCTCACAGTGTTCCAAATGTTTTAGTGCCTCACGTAACGCTTCATGGGTCGTTTTCTGCGCTTCGACCACAACAACGATCTGCCCCATATAGCTTGCCAACACGCGCGCTTCACTAGTTGCAAGTAAAGGTGGGGAGTCGAAAATTATGATGCGGTCGGCATAGCGTTGGCCCATTTCTTCAATCAGCCGACGCATAGCAACACTGGCCAATAACTCAGTTGAATAACGATGACCGCGCCCAGCCGGAAGCAATGTGAGTTTTTCAACATTAGTCTTGATCAAAACGTCCGTGAGTTGCAACGATTCGTCGAGCAGTAGATCCATTAACCCCCTGTCGGCTTTCAGACCGAGCAAACTGGGTACCGATGGCTTGGCAACGTCCGCATCCACCAAGAGCACCGTATGATCCATTTCCATTGCGATGCTCATGGCGAGATTGACAGAGCTAAAACTCTTTCCCTCGCCTGGAAGGGAACTAGTGACCATGATGAGATTTCCGTTTTTCACAGGCGCGACGCCTTGATTGAAGGCATTCATCAATAGTGGGCGCTTAATTTGTCGGTATTCCTCGGCAATCGTGCTGCGCTCGCCGTCGGGAGTAATCATTCCCGCTTGTTTCAGCCTGGCGAGATTAATCATTCCCTGGGGCGAAACCTGCGCCAACGTTGGCTCACGACGACTCTTGCTGATGTCAAGCATCGAAGGCGCGCCGTGGTGTACCGGCGGCACCGCTTCCTGGCTTACGAGCGGCAACGGCTGATGTTCCTGCAACCTTGCGGCGGCACGCTCAATCGCCGAATCGTGATAAGGCGCAGGTGGAACTGCATCCGCCGGAATCACCACTTTCGGTACTTCGCGACCCGTTTCTGCTATTCGTCCGGCTGCTCGTTCAATTAGACTCAAGGCAACTTCCTTTTTTGCTCACGTATTTAGGTTACCAAAATTAGAGATTGGTTAGCGTCCGCATTTTACTAATAATTCCATCGTCTCTGAGAAGATTCGCCGTCATGACAACTCCGTATACACATAACAACCCAAGGCAAGTCATAGCGTAAACAAGTGTGCGACGACGCGATTTTCGTTTCTGATCCGGCGTCCAAATCATGGAGACGCTTCCGAGCAACGGCAGTCCAGTGAATTCCCGCAACGCGTCGCGGTCAGTAAACATCGGGCGAACCTGGCTCATTGCGAACGCGAGCGCTAAGCCTGCAAGGAGCCCACCAACGAGAACTAACGTATACAATAACGGCCGATTCGGACTGCTGGGCATGAGCGGGACACGGGGAGGATCGATCACGCGAAAATCCAGGCCACCCGTACCCGCGTCCATTTCGTTTGACATCGTTGCTGACTCCCGGCGCGCCAGGAGCTTCTCGTAGTTTGCTTTATTAACTTCGTAGTCGCGATTAAGCTGGCTCAGTTCGGCTTCGATTTGTGGAACCATATTAGCCTGATTTTTAAGATCCGATAAACGGCTTTGGAATTCGTTTACCCTTGCTTTCATTGAGGCAACCGTCGCCTCGGCCTCACCCAATGCAACTTTAAGTTGCTGAAATACCGGATTCAAGTTCTGCCGCCTTATGTTCGCATTTGCTGAAAAACCTTTCTCAGCAGAGGCCTTGGCTTCTTCCGCGCGCTTTGCTTGCTCAATCTCTTCCTCCACTTTAGCTGCATTACTCTCTTTTTCTTTTTGTCCTTGGAGCTGGGCCAAGATGCGTTTAGTGGCGACTATATCAGGATGCTGCTCGGTAAACTTTAGTCGATAGGCATCCAGGTTTTTTTCGAGGGACTGAATACGCTCGTCCAGTTCAGGATTGCGCTTTGCGTTTGATTTATTTTTTTCCGCCTCCGCGACTTCGGAAGGCGTTTCCTCAGGTAAGAGGACGGGATCTTCACCGGCAACTTGAGTCTTAATTGAGTCACGAGCATTCTCGGTCTCTTTTAATTCTAACTGTGCTTGATTGAGTCGAGCCGAGGCCTCCGACAATCGACCATAGTAATTCTGCTTATCATCTGGCATAACGCCCATATTTTTTTGCTTAAAATCTTTGAGCGAATTTTCTGCGAGAACAAGTTTTTGTTCGTAAGATTTTATTTGCTCGTCTAGAAATCGCCTTGCGGACTCACTGTCTTTACGCTTATCTCCTAAACTGCTTTCGACAAAAATGTTAACCAGCGCTTGTACCACTTTTTTTGCTTGATCAGGATGGCTGTCCCAATAAGTTAAAGAAAACAAGTTATCTTTACCCGTGCCAGTGAGCTGAATGCGCGCTTGGAGTAGGTCAATCAACCCCTCCTTTTCGGTATTGTTTTTCGCCTTGATATCGAGGTCAGAATTGCGCAGCACTTTTTCTAAATTAGGGCGTGTGATTAGCGTTCGCGCAATCATCCCGACTTGTTGGTCTAAATTGGGTTTTACGGCGAGGCCTTGCATGAGGGGGCCGAGAATCGATGTCGTGTCGACATAAATTCTCGCTGAGGCTTCAAAGCGGCTCGGCATTGAGAAAACGAGAAGCCAACCAATCAGCGATACTAACCAAGCAGCAGCCAACGCATACCAGCGATGGCGCCACATTGCGCGCAAGTAGCCACTAATTTGTGCGATTATTTCATGCATGAAACGACCTTGAGTTTGCTGCTACATTAAGTGCCTGATGAGACTAAAACCAGCTCTCCGGAATTACTAGGACATCGCCTGGGCGCATCTCAATGTTGGCAGAAACGTCGCCTTCCTTAATCAGATCTTCCAACCTTACGGAAAACTGTCGGCTCTTGCCATTGATAGCGCGAAGGATGCTAGCGTTGTTTCCGTTTGCAAATTCCGTCAGTCCGCCAACGGCGATCAAAACATCCAGCAAGGTCATTCGCTCCTTATATGGCAACGCTTGTGGTTTCGCCGCCTGCCCAACAACGCGTATCTGCTCGCTAAATGGCCCAGCAAATTGCGTCACCATCACCGAAACGATTGGATCTTGGATATACTTTGAAAGGGCTTTCTCAATATCGCGAGCTAACTGAGTCGTGGTCTTACCGCTGGCTTGGATGTCTTCTACGAGCGGAGTGGTAAATTTCCCGTCGGGACGAACGGGCACGGAAGTAGATACTTCGGGATTACGCCATACCACTATATTTAACGAATCGCCAGGACCGACTAGATATTCCGTCGAGGCCACCGAGTCAGCGCGCGCAGGTGCGAGTGGATGGCTGTGCTGCATAGCGCAACCAGCGGGTAACAAGAGCGCGAAGCAGACGACTATTGGAGTAAGTTTAACTTGGTAGTTGGACTTAAGCTCTTTCACCAGGGGTTCTCCGGAGAGTTAAATGGAAGACTGCCGGCTTAATAAATTAAGTAAAAGCCGAGTGTTATTCAGGCCAGCACACTGTCAAAGTAGCGTAAAGATGCGCATTGTCAACCCTTTAGCCTTTTAGCCGCAAGTGTTTTTTGTCGAACGCCGTCAGTCGGATCGCCTTTAACCATCTCTTTACAACTGTATAGGCGAGATTTAGAATGTTCAGGATTGCCCGATTCTATGCGCTACGATTGCAATCTAGCTTGCAGTTCAAATTGTAGTTGGTGAACGCTGTAACTGCGCTTAACTGCTAACTTCGAGCCGCTTCAATGTGACCTTGATACTAAGGCTGAATCAAAAAAATGGTCATTTCATCAAAAAAAACCGGGCTGTCAGGGAACACTATTATTCGGGTGCCGATGGGGTTTAAAGGGTCCTTTGAACCGCCTAGTCAGGAAAGACCTGATTTTCCCGATATCCTTGAGCACGTTCTGGATCGTAAAGAATTCAAAATCCGATTAGCTGATACGCATGGCCAGCGTAGTTCCGCCAGTATGCTCATCAAGAAAATGTATTCATGGCGCGGCTATCAGACGGCGTTTAACATGGACGATCAGCCCAATCGGATGACGCTTGTAGCGTCATCTAATGACCATACGATCGGTACGATCACGATTGGTTTCGATTCACCCATTGGCCTGCTCGCCGACGATTTATACCAGATCGAACTCAATACGCTTAGGTCGCAGGGTCGTCGGCTTTGCGAATTCACCAAACTAGCAGTAGATGGCAAAATCAAGTCGAAGCAGGTGTTGGCCGCGCTATTTCATATTGCATTCATCTATTCTTTTGATATTCAGAATTTTACGGATTTATTGATCGAAGTAAACCCACGCCACGTTAAGTACTACGAGCGCATGCTAGGTTTCGTTATCTGGGCCGAGACGCGGATTAACACGCGTGTAAATGCGCCCGCCGTGCTATTGCGCCTTAAGTTGGATTATGTTCGTGATCAGATTGCTCGATTTGGCGGAAGGCCTGAATTGTCCAGTTCGGAAAAATCTTTATACCCATTTGCTTTCTCGCAAGGCGAGGAAGTAGGGGTCGCAAACCGGCTCGCGCATTTGAGCTAATAGCAGCGGCAAGTTCGCTCGCATGTCCTGGTTCCAGGAGTTGTCTAATGAAAAGATGTAAGCGCTGTCTACTGCCTGAAACGGCACCAGGCGCGGATCTTGATAGTTCTGGCGCGTGCCAATACTGTCGCACCTACAAGCCGGCGGATCGACAAATATCCAAGTCGTTACAAAAGGATCGGGAAGCCGATCTAGAACGATGCATTGCTGACAGTCGCGGCCAGGGCGCATACGATTGCCTGGTGTGCCTAAGCGGCGGCAAAGATAGTGTGTATCTGCTTTACAAGCTAAAAAAGGAATATGGCCTTCGAGTTTTGGCTTACACGACCGATATTGATATCGGTGATGTGGCCTGGAATAACATTCGCCGCTGTGTCGATAAGCTTGACGTCGAGCATATCGTTTACAAACCGGAAAGGGAATTTTATCGGCGGTTGTTTCGATATTTGCTGAAAAACCAAGAAGAACGCGGTGCCGTTCACACGGTGTCCTACGTATACGCGCCGTTGTTTGAAGGCAACGCAATTAAATTAGCGGTAGAGAAGCGCATCCCGCTGATTTTGGCCGGATATTCGCCGGGCCAGCCAGATGCCGAGCGGATGGAGTATGAATTCCCGCCACTTGCAATTTCCGACGTCGATTGGACACCGCCAGAACTGAAAGCCAGCGGCGAATTCGACGATGCGGATCTCCTGCGCTTCTGGAACCCAAAACTCTTTCCTGCTGGGACTCAGTTTCCAAGATATATCGCTCCCTTTCACGCTTGGGAGTACAACCAAGATTTTATAATGAAAAAGGTCGTTGACCTTGGACTCATTGTGAACAGTAAGTACGCCAGCCCAATCTACAGCAACTATCCTATCAACTGGCTATTAATGTATTCCGACCTTAAAAACTTCGGCTATAACCCTTACGCGCCAGAGTTTTCTGCGCTGATTCGCGAAGGTAAAGCAAGTCGTTTTTATTGGACGATCATGGCCCCAGTCGTGGATTTCATGATCCGAAAAAAGTTTTATCTTGGCAAGCATGTGCGGTCCCACATGCAATGGCTGGGACTTACCGATGACGATTTGAACATTCGTCGGGCAAAGCGGCCGGAATGGCCCGAATTCGTCAGAAAAAGTCGTGGCACGTTGATCTCAAGCAGTAGCCAGAATTAGCCGATCGTCACTTCAGTGAATACGATCCTGGAATTTCTAAGGGATCAGGCGCGTCGCGAACCTGATTCGCCCGCGATCTACACTCGCTTAACGCCAGCGACAAATAATTGGATCAGCCTAACGTGGAAAGAGGTCTGGGATAGAGTCATTGCGCTGTCGATCGGGTTTAAAGCCCGCGGCCTAGAGAGCGGGGATCGCCTTGCGATTATTGCGCCCAATGGTCTGGAGTGGGAGCTCGCCCATTTCGCGGCCCTCGCGAGCGGCGCAATCGTAATTGGTCTTGACGGGCACGATACGGGTGAGCGCCTGCGAAAGATCCTGCTACATGCAGATGTAAACGCACTGGTGGTCGGTGGCCACAAGACACTTAGCAAGCTTGGTACCTCGACGCAGGCTGCGAAATTCATATTAAGCATTTCGCGGACGAAAGGAATCGAAGCACTGCCGGCATCATTAACTTGGGATGAAGTAATGAATTCGCCTTTTGTTGGAAATAAAGTTCCAGCACCTTTCCCGAAAAAAGATGACCCGGCAACCATCATCTACACCTCCGGAACAACCGGCGAGCCGAAAGGGATCCTCTACAGTCACGGCCAACTCGCCCTCGCATGTGAAGCCATTATTGCCGCGCTCCCAGCGGGACGCCCAGGTGCACGCTTTGTTTGTTGGTTACCATTGTCCAACCTATTCCAACGAGTAATGAACCTTTGCGCTATAGCCACCGGCTCCTCGCTTTATATGGTCGCGGATCCACTCAAGGTACTCGATTTCGTTCAGGAAATTGAACCGGATGTGTTCATCGGCGTACCCCGGTTCTATGAAAAGCTCGCGCTGGGGATCAAGAAAGAACTTGCGGCGGAAACGGGTGTGAAAGCTGCTTTAGCTCAGTTCGCATTGGCGATTGGTCGAAGATATGTTGCGGTCAAAAAAAATCCGGGAGGCAAACCAACCATTGCGCTGCAGTTCCAGTATTTCTTGGCAGATCGTCTAGTTTTGCGTCGATTGCGCGGACTGTTCGGTACCCGGCTTCAATACTTAATCTCCGGCTCGGCGCCAATCCCATTGTGGATCTTGGAGTTTTTTGAGTCATTCGGCTGTTTGATTCTGGAAGCCTATGGATTAAGCGAAAACATCCTTCCTATCGCGATGAACGCACCAAACTCTTACCGTTTTGGCACCGTGGGAAAAGTGATGCCACAAAACGAAATCAGAATAGATGAGGATAGTGAGTTAATGGTGCGGGGGCCGGGTCTTTTCAAAGGCTATTTTGGCGATCCCGAATCGTTTAAGCGCGTGTCGAAAGATGGTTTTTACCGCACGGGCGATTACGGCCACTTCGACGATGCCGGATTCCTGAAATTAACCGGACGCAAATCGGAAATCATTAAGACGTCCTCTGGACGACGGATCGCCCTTCCCGCCATTGAGTCGGTATTGCGCGAGTTATCTTGGGTCGATCAAGCCGTGGTGTTGGGATCGGGACGAAAATGCCTTGCTGCGTTACTCACGCTGAGCAGTAGCACAAAGGGCGTGCCGACCCTTCCAGCTGCGCTGCGCACCGAACTGGTGGGCCATATCCATGCGCGACTATCGCGTTACGAACGGCCTGCGGCAGCGTTGATCTTGGCGCGACCGTTCACCGTGGATGGTGGGGAGTTGACGCCAAATCTGAAATTGCGCCGTGCCGAAATCGAGCGTAAATACGCAACCGTGACGGAGGGGTTATTTCGGACCCTTGACCAAATGGCGCAAGGTTCGCAACCCGAGCAATTCCTAATCGAATTTCATGAATAAATTCTTCATTACCGGTTCGACCGGTGTTATCGGAAGCGCCATAGTGGCTCAGCTCTCCACTCATGGCGATACGGAATTTCAACTATTGATTCGAGCAAAAGACCCACAAGATTTGGCGCGGCGACGTGCCACGATGCTGCGTTTTTGGGACATCCCGGCCGAATCTGCGTTAGCCACCGGAATCACCGCGCTACAGGGTGATGTCACCTTGCCGCAGTTTGGCTTCGCAGCCGAAACCTATCAGCGGCTCGTGAGCGGCACTACTCACATCGTCCACAGTGCGGCAATCGTGAAAATGAACCTGCCCTTAGACGAGGCGCGACACAGTGCCGTGAGCTCGGTCCGGTCGATTCTAAAGTTAGCTGCGGAATGCCGCGAGCACGGCACCTTGCAAAAGATCGATATCGTGAGCACCGTCGGCGTATCAGGGCTGACCCCGGGTTTAATGCCGGAACTACCCATGTTGAGCGTCGAGAAATTTCACAATAGCTACGAGGCGTCAAAGTCCGAGGCGGAACGGGTTGTCCTTTGCCACCAAGGTGACTTACCCGTTACCTTGCACCGCCCGAGTATGGTGGTGGGACACGCTGAAACGGGAAAAGTCATTCATTTCCAAGTTTTTTATCATTTATGCGAGTTTCTGTCGGGAAGGCACACTCGGGGTTTAATTCCCGCCACGGCGGAGGTGTGTTTAGATACCATACCGGTAGACTACGTGGCCAAAGCCATTTCCTATTCGGCTCGACATCCCGACGAAACCAAGGGAAAAATATTCCATCTGTGCTCCGGCCCCAAAGATTCTATTCCGGTCAGTGAACTGGTTACCCTTATACGTGAAAGCTTTGGCGAAAAATTGCGGAGGCAGCCGCGTGCGATACCTCCCCGCCTGTTTCGTTATGCGCTTCCTGCCATGACATGGTTTGCCGGTGAGCGCGAGAAAAAAGCGTTACGAAACCTGCCTATTTTTCTGGACTACCTTGCCTTCCCGCAGCAATTTTCCAACGAGCAGAGCAACAAATTTTTTAACAGCGTCGACATAAGTTTACCGAAGCCTGCGAATTACCTGCCCGCCGTCCTGAAATATTATTTCGCCGCGAAGGGCTAAGGGTATCTCAAACAGCAGAAATGAAAAACGGCCTCACTAGGAGGCCGTTTTTTTTGGGGCGAACGCTACACTTACTTGCGACGACGTGCTTGACTGAAACCAAGACCGGCCAGTCCCAAACCGAGCAGGGCCAACATCCCAGGCTCCGGAACATTATTATTCTTCGTGGTGATATTAAAGCTCACATCCAATTGGCTGATGCCATCTTCGGGGGTGATGAATCCCAAGCAACCAGGCAATTGTCCAACCAGGGCACAGCCTTGATTGCCAACGGGCGTTAGTCCCGCAATCGAGAGATTCAGCGTGTATTCAAACCCCATAATCGTCCCGAGGACTTGCGGGCCCAACGTGTCCGGATTGGTAAGGACAAAAATGTCCGGGCAAGGCTTGGCGCTACCATCGGCACATAACCCACCCAATGAACCTTCACCACCATTATTCGTTTCCTTGAAAACCAACTTGAAAATGCCAGTCAAGGGGCCAAAAAAGTCACCTGTGTCAGGAACCAGTGCGTCCAGTAGCAATGAGCCAAGAATAGTCGTGCCGGTTAGTCCGGAACCAGTATTAATTTTGAAGTTGTTATGAAACAGCGAGGCATCTTCAACAAACGCGCCGTCGGTAATAACCGTACCCGTAATCTTACCCGTCGTGTTTACTCCGCCCGTATCGCTTATGCGAAATTTGCTTTTCCCCGACGCAGTTGCCGGAGTGCCCCACGATAAGGTTGTTGCAAGTCCCGCAGCCGGATTGACCACCGTATTACCCAGGAGATCAAACGTCGGCTGTGTATTAGTCGTATTGACAGTTACACCTGTTCCAGTGGTATTGAAGAAGCCCACCTCATTCTCATAAGACCACTGCGTAATTTTCGCCGCAAACGCGGTTTGTGATGCGATCAGCGCCGCTGGGACAAAAAGGCCCAGCATTAATTTGTTCATGGTTTTCATATTTTTCTCCGTTCAATATTAAAGTTTAAATTTGACTTGTACTGCTGCTGGCTTTTAGCTAAGCAAGTGTTATGCCACAAAAATTATTTATTTAATAACAATAAATTACGTATTTCTTTTGATTTAACCTGAGCAAGAGTGTAAAAAAAACCGACACTCAAATAAGCACCAATAAATTATTGTTCCGTCGGGAACTCTTGGGAGCCGGGGGTTATTCAATATTACCCTTGGTCGCAAATCGACCTTCCCGAGCCAATTACTAATATCGACGCCACTTCTTCGAAGTGTCGCTAATATAATAATTTTTAAGCGTTTTATGGATTTTTACGGAATCACAGATGAATTTCCTCACCGACTGGTCACCCCTCTTTTGGACCCTTAGACCGCACGACGCGTAGGATCTGTGCGGCCGGTAATAGGGAATGGGCTGTAAAATTCATCGACAAATTGCGCTATAGGGTTGCCAGCAGGGCTTGTGCGTCCTTTCTTGCCGAGAAATATTGTTGATTTTTAAGCAATTTTTCAAGTTCTATCTTGGCTTGAGCTTTGTCGCCGTTTTGCACCATTGCCGCGGCAAGATGAAAATGGATCTCCGGGGCATCGGGAGCGGCAGCGAACGCTTGTTTGATTAACTCCAGACCGCGCTTGGGGTCGCCGACCTTGATCATCAGCCAACCATAGGTATCGGTGACGGCAGCGTCGGTCGCGATCTGTTTATAGGCTTTTTCGGCGTACGTTAACGCGCGTTTGGGCTCGCGTGTCATGAGTAGGTTTGCGATATTGTTTAGCGCAATGGGGTTTTCGGGCTCAAGCTTCAAGATTTGCTCGTAGGCGCTAATGGCTTCGTCTTCCTTGTTGTAGATCATCAAACTTTCCGCCAGAAAAGCGACGGCCAGCACGTTGTTAGGGTGGGATTTCACCCACGTTTTGATGATCTGAAAACCCATGTCGGCCTGGCGGGCGTTAAAGCGTAACTTCGCCATTTCGACCACTGGCAGCTCTGAACTCGGCGCTGCGATTTGGGCTCGCTCAAGCACTTTCAGCGCATCCACATCCCGTTTCAATAAGGACAATGCGGTGGACTGCAGTATGTAGGCCTCAGGCAAGGTAGGATCGTCCTGCTCAACGCTAATTGCCAGCTTAAGCGCGTCGTCAAACTTTTTCTCTCTAATGTTAAGGCTTGACAGCATGAGCCGTGCGCGCCGATGTTTTGAATCCCGCCCGAGCGCCTGCTGCAGGGCATTGCGTAGGTTGCCATAATCGCCCTTGGCGCTATGCACTAAGGCAAGTTTGATATACGCCTCAACCAAGTCTGGCCGCAATTTCACAATCCGATTAAATTGGATCAAGGCATTAGTCATATCGCCCTTCTCAAAATAAGCAGTTCCCCGCGCGGTAAGGAGGTCGAGATCGTTGGGATTGACCGCAGCAGCTTGCTCACTGAGCTCAAGTGATTTGTCCGGCAGTCCGGCGCGGGAATAGGCCGCCGCAATAATCGCGGCCGGACGTGCGGCCTTGGGATATTTCGCGGCTGCCGTTTCGACCAGTCTACGCGCGGCGGTGGGTTGCTTGGCGAGAACCTCCAAATCGTACATCGCCATCAAAGTTTCGAACGGCTCGGCATTTTTTTCTCTAACTTGCTGATAGTAGCGCCGCGCTTCGCTGAGTCGGTTTTTCTTGATTGCAATTGCAGCCAGGGAATGCCCCACCAACACATTTTCGGGTTGTATTTTGTAAGCTTTTTCGAGTTCTACCTTAGCGCCATCCAGATCGTTCGTCTGGACTTTAATTGCGGCACGGT
>JANNMV010000029.1:0-5605 GCA_031398205.1 Pseudomonadota bacterium
CCAAAGCCGAGAATGCCAAATCGGTGCAGGCGAAGTTAGCCAAGAATAAGCTAACCGCGGTCACGGATCGGATAAAAACATCTGGGGGCGAGCGTAGCCGGGTGCGCCTTGGGCCGTTCGCCACGCGCAATGAAGCGGACCGCATCCTGTCAAACGTGAAACGTATCGGCGAGAAAAATGCCGTCATTGTTAGCATCGAGCCGCGGCGTTAGCCCGTTGCAACGAGCACAGCCTATGACCTTATTCGACTATTTTGCTATCGCGATTGTCGGCATTTCCATGCTGCTGGGATTGATGCGTGGTGCGATCAAAGAGGTGTTTTCTTTGGCGTCGTGGATCATTGCGTTTATCGTCGCAAGACTATTCAGCGTGCAATTCGCACAAATTTTGGAATCGGCCGTTTCCAATTCGTCCCTACGTCTTCTCACCGCGTTTATCATTCTGTTCATTTTGGCGCTAATAGTCATGGGGCTGATCAGTTTGATGCTGACGGCGGCAATAAAGAAAATCGGCCTTGGCTCGCTCGATCGTCTACTCGGGACAGTCATCGGTTTTTTGCGCGGCGTTGTCATCATGCTGGTGTTGGTTATTCTCGGCGGTATGACGGCCTTGCCGCAACAATCCGACTGGCGTAACGCGTTCACAAGTGGGTGGTTCGAGGTGCTCGCGCAGACCGTGAAACCTTGGCTGCCCGAGGCAATGGCGAAGCGCATTCATTTCCGGCAAGCGGCCGAACCATCGAAATAGCGGACAATCGACTATGTGTGGAATTTTAGGAATCGTCGGCAAAGGTCCGGTCAATCAGCTTCTCTACGATGGGCTGCAAGTCTTACAGCACCGCGGACAGGACGCCGCCGGCATCGTCACGGCCCATGGCAACACCTTTAATATGCACAAAGGCGGCGGCTTGGTGCGTGATGTATTCCGGACACGCAACATGCGTTCCTTGGTCGGCGATATGGGTATCGGCCATTGCCGTTATCCCACTGCCGGTTCGGCGTTTTCCAATGCCGAGGCGCAGCCGTTCTACGTTAATTCTCCATTCGGCATTGTTCTGGGGCACAACGGTAATTTGACCAATACGGAACAACAGCGGCGCGAGCTATTCCGTGAGGATTTGCGCCACGTCAACACCAATTCCGATTCCGAGGTGTTGCTTAATGTGTTGGCCCACGAGCTGCAAGACGCAGCGGCCGGTATCCGCCTTACGCCGGGGGCGATTTTTAGTGCCGTCGCGGGGGTTCATCGCCGCTGTCGCGGCGCCTATGCCGTGGTTGCCATGATTGCCGGTTACGGGCTGTTGGCGTTTCGCGATAAACACGGTATTCGGCCGCTAGTTATCGGTTACAACGATACGCCAAAAGGCCGGGAATATATGCTTGCCTCGGAAAGCGTCGCCCTCGATACCCTGGGCTTTCACATCCTGCGCGATGTCGAGCCGGGCGAAGCCATTTATATCGACGAGGAAGGTCGATTCGCCAGCCGACAGTGCGCGATCAAACCTTCCCATCACCCGTGTATTTTCGAGTTCGTCTATCTCGCTCGCCCCGATTCCATTATCGACGGCATCTCCGTATATGAGACCCGGTTGCACATGGGCGAAAATCTGGCGGATAAAATCAAACGGGTCGCGCCTGACCTGGACGCCGACATCGTCATTCCGATTCCCGATACCAGCCGGCCGAGCGCCATGCAGCTCGCGACGCGGCTGGGTTTGCCCTACCGGGAGGGTTTTATCAAGAATCGCTACATCGGCCGAACCTTTATCATGCCCGGCCAGTCCGAGCGTAGAAAGTCGGTACGCCAGAAACTGAACGCGATCACCATGGAATTCAACGGCCGCAATGTATTGCTGGTGGACGATTCCATCGTACGCGGCACCACCAGCCGCGAAATTGTGCAAATGGCGCGCGACTGCGGCGCGAAAAAAGTGTACTTCGCCTCGGCGTCGCCGCCGGTGCGTTTTCCCAACGTGTACGGCATCGACATGCCGACCAAGCATGAATTTATCGCCACTGGCCGCAACGACGAAGAGATCGCGAGCGAGATCGGCGCCGACGCGGTGTTTTATCAAGATTTGCCGGCGCTGATCGAATCCGTGCGGGCGTGCAATCCAAACATCACCCATTTTGATACGTCCTGTTTTGATGGGAATTACATTACCGGCGATGTGACGCCGGAATATTTAGCCGGGCTCGAAGAAACCCGCGCGGACAGTGAGCGCCAGATGAAAACTCACCTATCCTCATTCCAACTCGATTTGGAATTGAATACCGTCGATTAGATTTTTTAACTGTTTTTGGAGAGCGAAAATGGAACACAAATTACCCGATCTACCCTACGCAATGGATGCACTGCAGCCGCATATTTCCAAGGAAACCTTGGAATTTCACTACGGCAAACATCACCAAACCTACGTGACGAATCTGAATAACCTGATTAAAGGTACGGAATTCGAAAACATGGCGTTGGAAGATATTGTGAAAAAATCCGCCGCCGGCATGTTCAACAATGCGGCCCAGATCTGGAACCACACGTTCTACTGGTTTTGTCTGAAACCGAATGGCGGGGGGCAGCCAACGGGCGCTTTGGCCGACGCCATTAATAAAAAATTCGGTTCCTTCGACGAGTTTAAAAAGCAGTTTACCCAGACTTGCGTGACCACCTTTGGCTCGGGTTGGGGCTGGTTGGTGAAAAACGCCGACGGTTCAATTGAACTGATGAGCACCTCCAACGCGCAAAGCCCCATGACGTCTGGCAAGACCGCGCTGTTAACCTGCGACGTATGGGAGCACGCCTACTATGTCGATTATCGCAATCGGCGTCCCGACTATGTCGCGGCATTCTGGAATTTGGTCAACTGGGATTTCGTCGCGAAGAATTTCGCTGGCTAGATCAAGCGCGTACCGGTGAAAAGGCCGCTTGATGCGGCCTTTTTTAATGGCATCGCCACGGCTGGCAGCGCACTTGCCTGTGCGGCGGGTATGCCTGAAAGTCCGCGCCCTGATTGCCTCCCAGGCCATCTGCTGGTGAATCCCGAGCGCGAAACCTGCATTGACAAATTTCTCGCCTAGGCTACGCTCACAATTAGAACAACAAGAAAGTAGAACATGAACATCTTAATAATTAGTGCGGTTGTTGCCTTGGCAGGAGGTATTCTCGTGGCATTTATTTGGTTCTCTCCCGGAAATCGCCTCGCGCGTTGGGCGAAACAAGCCTATCGATGGGATTACGCAACAGCGAACGCGCGTTTTCAAGAAGCGCGACGCACCGTGGTCGCACAGCTTCGTCACCCGGAAGGTGTTACAGGTCAGACCTTGTCCGATGCCGCTTTCCTCGTTGCGATCGCCTGCACCGATCGGATCAATCAATTGAACGGCAAGGAACATGGCGCTCGCCACCATGAACGCATTCGCCGCAATCTATTGCGCACATTCCAACGCGAAGCAGAATACTGGGTTGCCGGGGAATACGGAATTGATGCGCTCGGTAGTGATCAGGAGCCCGCGTTATTTGCCAGGCAACGCAATCAACATTCCGGTTTGTCGCAGCACGCGAACTAACTCGTTGCTCTAGTTGGCAATTACATCGAAGTAACGTCGTCCGAGGTTCGCCTGATTTTCGTAAATTGATCCCTGGTTGAGCGCGGGCGGGTAGGGCATGCGGATCGAGCCCGGTGTCGTGCGCGGTTCCACGGTGGGATCGCCGCAGATCATACGGCTATCGAACTCGTCCAAATTGGTCCAATTCACCAGCGGCCAGGCATCAGCGGCCGCACATTCATAAAGCAACAACTGACGCGGCTTATCCGAGGTGTTTTGCGCTGAACCATGCACTAATCGCACGTGATGAAATGAGCAGGCGCCTGCGCGTCCGGTCGCAGCTAATGCGGATTTGAAATCCAGCGGCGCCGTTGCCGGATCCATTGCACCACAAAATCGACCTTCGGCGTGGTGGTTATAGGTTGGTCCTTTGTGCGAGCCGGGCAAATACAGCATCGGCCCGTTCTCCGGTAACACGTCGTCCAACATCACCCCGATCGCCAAGATGTCATCGTTGGTGTGCGGATAAAACGCCCAGTCCTGATGCCATTCCACCGGCGAGCCATAGCGCGGCGCTTTGATATTAAGCTTAGAACCGTGCAAACGAATGTTCGGGCCGAGCAACTGGGTCAAGATCGCCACCATGCGCGGACTCTTGATCAACTCCCAAAATAGCGGGTTTGCGACGTGGGGCTTTTTGATGCGACGCACGCGCGGATCGTCCGGTGTATGGCTCGGCTCGAAATCGTACACGTCGTCGTGGGTCAGCTTACCCTGGGCGCCGGCGAGGATGCCGTCAATTACGCGGCGCGCAGTATCAAGCTGATCGCGATTCAGCACGTTTTCGACCAGAATGCAGCCTTCATCGTGATAGCGCGCTACGTCTTGCTCGGAAATCATGGGATCCCTCCGATTATTTTTGAGCGGTTCTCGCCGCAAGCGTCTCGTCGAAAAATTTAAGCACGTGGCCGATTAATTGTTTCTCATGGCCCTCGAAAAAATGCTCGGCGCCAGGTTCCATCACTTGCCGCGAGCCTTTCACTTTCACCTGCGCCAGTTCCTTGATCCGCTCTTCAACATACCACAGCACGACGTTGTAATCTTTTTCTGTATACAGATCCAGCACCGGCACGGGAATGTGCGGCGGCTTGTCGTAGGTGCCGTGCACCATGCCAATGGAGGCCCAGGCGAACAGAGCGGGGTTGTCTTCGTCGCGCCACATGTACTCATTCACCATGCGCGAACCGAGACTGTGGCCGACGAAGGCGATGCGCTTGTAACCTTTATCCTGTAGAAATTTCATGGCGGCGTTAATACGCTCGACCGCTTCGGGGAACAACGGTTCGTAGTGATTGAATTTCGCCGCTGGCGAGAGCACGACTTGTTGAATCGATAGCGTCGTATAGCCATGGTCCGGCAACGCGGAACGCAGCGGGCCGACCACCTCGTAGTCCGGATGCCAACCACGGCCATGAACCAATATCACGGCGGCTTTTGGATTTTTCGGTTCGGTCAGCAAACTCAAAAATTTGATGCCGGACTTGGTCGTCAGATAAACCGGATCGCCAACCACGATATTCGGCAGAATCTCGTCGGCCCATTTCTTTTCGCGTGCGTAGTCCGGCGGCGTGTCTTCCGCGAGCGCCGCAAACGCGAAACAAAATAAAACCAGCGCGATGAGTTTTTTCATAGCTTTCTTAACGCTTACGGCAGCAGAATGGTTGAGCCGGTGGTTTTGCGCGCTTCTAAATCCTGATGGGCTTTGGTTGCGTCCTTCAAGGCATAGGTCTGGCGCACATCGATTTTCACTTTACCCGAACCAACCATGCCGAACAAATCGTCGGCGGATTTCACCAGGTCTTCGCGCTTCGCCATGTAGGTCATCAGCGTTGGGCGTGTTACGTATAAAGAACCCTTGGCGGCGAGCATACCGGTGTTGAGGTCCGGCGCGTTGCCCGACGAGTTGCCGAATATCACCATCAAGCCGAGCGGCGAGAGGCAATCCAGCGACTTCATGAACGTGTCCTTGCCAACCGAATCGTACACCACAGGCACGCCCTTGC
>JANNMV010000088.1:0-6271 GCA_031398205.1 Pseudomonadota bacterium
ACCTTCCCCGGCGGATTCCCAACGCACTGCCTGATCGGCTTCCACACCGGCGCGGCGTGTAGTCAAAGTCACCTTGTCGGCGATGATGAACGAGGAATAAAAGCCAACGCCGAATTGCCCGATCAGATTCGCGTCCTTGGCTTGATCGCCGCTCAATTGCTGGAAAAATTCGCGCGTGCCGGATTTCGCAATCGTACCGATGTTTTGCACAACTTCATCACGCGACATGCCGATGCCGTTGTCGGAAATGGTGATCGTGCGCGCGGCTTTATCGAAGGCGATGCGGATTTTGAGATCGGAATCGTCGCCGAATAATGTCGGTTCTTTAATCGCTTCGAAGCGCAGCTTATCGCAGGCGTCCGAGGCATTGGAAATCAATTCCCGCAGGAAAATCTCCTTGTTGCTGTACAAGGAGTGAATCATCAAATTTAAGAGTTGCTTAACCTCAGCCTGAAAGCTCAGGGTTTCTTTAGTGGTTTCGGTTTGCATGGTTTCTCGTAGGGAATTAGATTTTGCAAATAGATTGGGACTAAGCCGAATTTTTCAATAGGTTGATTGCCCGAGCTTGCCACCCGCCATTTTAATTGTCATTGCCGCGAAAGCGGGTATCCATTTGGCCTTTGTATGTCACCATGGATTCCTGCTTTCGCGAGAATGAGGATCTGGCCTAGGGCCACGCAATTGGGTTTTTATGGAGCATCGCCGGAAGGTGCATGGCCCTAGGCCACCCCGTGGATACTTGAGCTACAGGCATGCAATGCCACGAGCAAGGCTGGATCTGCCGACTGGCTTACCTAATACGAAATGTCATCGCGAGCGAAGCGTGGCGATCTCGCTTTTCAACCGGCGCCGAAAAGCGAGATTGCTTCGTCGCTTCGCTCCTCGCAATGACAATTAAATTTCGTTGCCGCCAATTTAGGAAAAGTAGGGCGCAATGGTATTGCGCCGAATGGTGGGATAATTCATGCAACATACGGCGGAATGGCCCGAGGCCAGTGGCTAGCCTAGGGCTACCCTGGGTGCGTCGCTTCTAGTGGCAGCATTTGCCTTTATGCCATTCCGCGCTACCGGGTTTGCGCTTCTATGCAGGAAATGCGCGACGATCGCTGTGCTTCTTTATCTGGAGGAAATTATGGAACTCACCGCTGTCCTGACACCCGTTGAAGAAGGCGGATATGTTGCGCTCAATCCCGAAACGGGCACCACTACACAGGGTGAAACATTTGAGGAAGTGATCGCAAACTTAAAAGAAGCGACGGCGCTTTATCTTTCCGAGTTTCCTCTGTCGATTGCCGGTCATTCGGTTGTGACCACATTTAGCATTTCGGTGCATGCCTAATTACGGTGGAATGGTCCGAGGCCACCCTGGGCGCTGACGCTTTTCCGTACCTCGCTTCAAGTCCACCGGCGAAGGTTGGCACGCGCGCATGGATAACTTGCTGCGTGCTTACGTCACGCGTAATTCGCGTCGGGCGTGATCATTGAATGAAGGGCGAACTAGAGATGTTTAATTCGCGAGAATTTATTCGTCTCCAACAAAGCTTCAAATTCCGATTTGTCATTCCCGCGAAAGCGGGAATCCAAATTGACGTTCAAAGGCCAAATGGATTCCCGCCTTCGCGGGAATGAGGATCTGGCCTAGGGCCACACAATAGAGTATTTGATGGCATCGCCAGAAGCCGCATGGGTATTGGCTCTCCAGCCATGCAATGCCACGAGCAAGGCTGGATATGCCTGGCCCTAGGCCCCCCCGTCCTGGCTTACCTAATACGAAATGTCATCGCGAGCAAAGCGCGGCGATCTAGTCTTTCAACAGTGGTCGAAAAGCGAGATTGCTTCGTCGCATTCGCTCTTCGCAATGACAATCAAATTTCGTTGCTACCAATTTAAAAAATGTAAGGAGCAATAACATTGCGCCGAATGATGGGATAATTTGTTTCACATACGGCGCAATGCCCTTCCATTATTGCCCTACGCCGGCTATCAACCTTAAAGGATATCAATACGATGAATGGGCTAATAGAGTCGCTATTGTCTGGCGTTATCGGCGGAACTGCCGTTTTTTTCTTGGCTAGATCATGGTTAGTGGCGCGGCTCACCGCTTCAATAAAGCACGAATATGATCAACAACTTGAGAATTTCAAAAGAGAACTCGACAAGAGACAGAAGGTTGAATTGCTTGCAGAACTTTTTGCTGAGTGGATCGCGATTGCACCCGGTGAAGTTGTGCCCAAAGAACGCCGGACCCGGATGAACCAACTCTCATTTGCTGCGGCCATATGGTTACCCGCAAGTGTTGTTAAAGAAATGGGTAAATCTTTACAATGGGACCCAAGCGCAAAGAATTTTTTCGAAATCTTGTTGCTTGCAAGAAAGGAACTCATTGGTGACGAATCACTGACACCCGGAAATATTACATATTGGGGTGCGGAACTTGAGAAAAAAGGCCAGCCGGTACTTCAGCGCGGAACGTAACCAATGCGTGTGTTACGCCAACTTAACCGCATGCTCCCTCGTAGCATGAAACACCAACTTCGGCCACCGCTCCTGCGTCAATTCCAGGTTGATGCTGTTCGGCGCAAGGTAAGCCATATTCCCCGCCGCATCATAAGCAACGTTATGCCCTAGGTTTTTCTCGAAGTCGGCGATGATGCGTTTGTCTTCGCCGGTGACCCAGCGCACGCTGGTGGTGCTGGTGCCTTCGAATACGGCGTCGACGCCGTATTCGTTTTGCAGGCGGCTGGCGACGACTTCGAATTGCAGTACGCCCACCGCGCCCAAGATTAAATCGCCGCCGCTAACCGGTTTGAACACTTGCACCGCGCCTTCTTCGCCGAGTTGTTGCAGGCCTTTGTGCAGTTGCTTGACCTTGATCGGGTTGCGGATGCGCACGGCGCGGAAGAAGTCCGGCGCGAAGTAGGGGATGCCGGTGAATTGCAGCGCTTCGCCTTCGGAAAAACTGTCGCCGATTTGCATGTTGCCGTGGTTCGGCAGGCCGATTATGTCGCCGGCGTAGGCTTCTTCCACTTGCTCGCGGCTCGCGGCCATGAAGGTGACGACGCTGGACACTTTGATCTCACGCGCCAGGCGCAAATGTTTGATCTTCATGCCGCGCTCGAAGCGGCCGGAGCATACGCGCAGGAACGCGATGCGATCGCGATGGTTCGCATCCATGTTCGCTTGGATCTTGAATACGAAGCCAGAGAACGGCGTTTCTACCGGGGCGACAACGCGGACCGTGGCATCGCGCGAGATCGGCGCGGGCGCCCAATCTATCAGCGCGTTGAGAATTTCGCGCACGCCGAAATTGTTGATCGCGGAACCAAAAAAAACCGGCGTTCGCGTGCCCGCTAAAAACGCGTCGAGATCGTAGGGGTGCGACGCGCCCTTGAGTAATTCGATCTCGGCTTTGACGCGCTCGATTTCCAACGGAAACATTTCGGC
This sequence comes from Pseudomonadota bacterium, assembly GCA_031398205.1. Classification (GTDB taxonomy): domain Bacteria; phylum Pseudomonadota; class Gammaproteobacteria; order Burkholderiales; family JALYOK01; genus JALYOK01. The sequence continues at coordinate 3,445 of JANNMV010000088.1, forward strand.
GAGGCGCGGATTGTCGATGCCCTTGATGATTTCGACATCTTGATTGGCTTTTTCTTCGCCGGGCGTGAACAGCAATATCTCGTCGCGCAGCAGGTGATATACGCCGCGAAAAGTTTTGCCCATGCCGATCGGCCAAGTCACCGGTGCGCATTCAATCTTCAGCACTGATTCCACTTCGTCGAGCAACTCCACCGGATCGCGCGTCTCGCGGTCCATCTTGTTGATGAAGGTAATGATAGGCGTGTCGCGCATGCGGCAGACGTTCAGAAGCTTGATGGTCTGCGCTTCGACACCTTTTGCCGCGTCGATTACCATCAGCGCGGAATCGACTGCGGTGAGCACGCGGTACGTGTCTTCGGAAAAATCCTGGTGGCCCGGCGTGTCGAGCAGATTTACCACGTGATCGCGATAGTCGAACTGCATCACCGAACTCGCCACGGAAATGCCGCGCTGTTTCTCGATTTCCATCCAATCCGAGGTGGCGTGGCGACCGCTCTTGCGCGCCTTCACCGAGCCAGCGAGTTGAATCGCACCGGAGAACAGTAGTAATTTTTCTGTGAGCGTTGTCTTGCCTGCATCCGGGTGGGAGATGATGCCGAACGTACGGCGGCGCGCGACTTCGCGCGCGATGAGGGCGCTGGGTGCGTCGGCGGTGACGGGTGTTTCTAGGATTTCTGACATCGGATTGCTACTTGCGAAAGGGAGTGGATTTTACCGGAGATGGAGTTGCGATGCGAGTTTGGCTATGCCTGGATACTGGCTCTGCGGGCATGCGATGCCACGAGTAAGACTGAATCCGCTTCGTAGCTCGCTAATCCTAATTGTCATCGCGAGCGAAGCGCGGCGATCTCGTTTTTGAATGGGTGTCAAATAAAAGGCGAGATTGCGTCGTCGCAAAATGCGCTCCTCGCAATGACAATACTGGTAATGTGAATCGCTAATCCTTTGCTTTGGCCTTCGGCGCATGCGCGCCGACCGTCTGCAGCAACTGCGAAAACACTTTCGGCGAGCCGCAAACTAAATTTCCGCTTTCCATGAAATTTTCTGTACCGTCGAGATCGGCGACCAGGCCGCCCGACTCGGTAATCAGCAGCGCGCCCGCAGCCAAATCCCAAGGCGCAAGGCCCATTTCCCAAAAACCGTCGAAGCGGCCGGCGGCGACCCACGCTAAATCCAGCGCGGCCGCGCCGGGACGGCGGATGCCGGCGCATTTTTCCGTGACGGAGCGAAACATGGCGAGGTATTGATCCAAATTTTGCAGATCGCGAAACGGAAAGCCGGTGCTGATGAGGGCATCTTTGAGGTGCAATGTTTTACTGACGCGCAAGCGTTTGTCGTTGCAGTAGGCGCCGCGGCCGCGCGTGGCGGTGTAAAGGTCGTTGCGGTTGGTGTCGTAAACGACGGCTTGGGTGATGACGCCTTTATGCACCAGGCCGATGGAAACACAGTATTGCGGCACGCCGTGCAGAAAATTCGTCGTGCCGTCGAGCGGATCGATGATCCACTGGTATTCGGAATCGGTTTTGCCGGCTGCGCCGCCTTCCTCTGCTAAAATTCCGTGCTGCGGATACGCGTCCAGCAACACGTCGACGATGGACTGTTCCGCGGCCTTGTCCACTTCCGAGACGAAATCGTTATGACGTTTTTTTGTGATGGTGAGCGCGCCGACGTCGAGCGAGGCGCGGTTGATGATGCTGCCTGCGCGGCGCGCGGCCTTGATGGCCGTGTTCATCATGGGGTGCATGGACATGGTAGGTATTTTCTCAGCCGGACAATGATTAAAGATCGAAACTTGCAGCGCGCATTTTAATATGAACGACGCTTCCCCGCTCGCGAATATCCGCATTGTACTTTCTCACACCAGCCATCCCGGCAATGTTGGCGCTTCAGCGCGGGCGATGCGGACGATGGGTTTGCGTGATTTATATCTCATCAATCCGCAGCGTTTTCCCGGCCCGGAAGCGACGGCGATGGCGGCGGGCGCAGACGAGGCGTTGGCGAGCGCTCGGGTTTGTTCCAGTCTCGACGAAGCGTTGGTTGGAACAACTTTCGTCGTTGGCCTCACGGCACGCGAACGCGATTTGTCTCACGAGATGGTTCCCATTCGTGAGGCGGCGGCGCAGATCATTGCAGAGACGGCGAATGGAAAAGTTGCGGTGTTGTTTGGCACGGAAATGTCGGGCCTAAGCAACGCAGAATTGGATCGTTGTCAGTTATTAGCAAACATTGCCGCGGACCAGACGTTTTCGTCGCTCAACCTCGCGGCGGCGGTTCAGGTCACCGCCTACGAAATACGCCAGGCATCGTGTGCGACCAATGCCGCGAAAAAACCCGCATTACCGCTCGCCGATTTCGAGCAAGTCGAAGGGTTTTACGACCATCTCGAAGAAGTGATGTACGAAACGGAATTCCTCGACCCGGCCCAGCCCAAGCGGCTGATGCGGCGCCTGCGGCGGCTGTTCGCCCGGGCGCGTTTGGAAAAAGAAGAGGTTAATATCCTGCGGGGAATCCTCCATGCGGTCAGGAAAACTCCTATAAAATAGAGTTGAATTAATCGCTGGCGTAACCCATACTTGAAGAAATACTATAAGGAAATCAAGGATGTTTAGACGATTGCGGGAAGATATCGCGATGGTGCTGGAGCGCGATCCCGCCGCACGCTCGACGTTCGAAGTTCTAACGCTGTATCCCGGCGTGCATGCGCTTGCCTGGCATCGCCTCGCACATCGACTCTGGTTGGCTAATTTTAAGTGGACTGGCCGCTGGGTTTCGCAACTTGCGCGCTTTCTCACCGGTATCGAAATCCATCCTGGCGCGATCATGGGTC
>JANNMV010000120.1:0-1634 GCA_031398205.1 Pseudomonadota bacterium
CCGGCGATGACAAACGCTTTTAAGCGCACTTGCCATACTTCGATGCCGAGAAATTTCGCGCGGTCGGCGTTGTCGCGCACCATGCGCAGGGTATAGCCAAACGGCGTTTGTAGGATATGGCGCATCGCCAATAAACATGCAATCAACACGAAGCAGGCAAACCAATACATCTGATTGTGATCGGCCAAATTAATACCGAGAAATGGCGCCCGCGAAATGCCGCCCACCAAACCCTGATCGCCGCCCGTGAGGGATTGCCAGGAGATGATGATGCTGTGGATCAACATCTGAAACGCGAGGGTGAGAAAGCTAAAATAAATTTCTTTCAGCCGTACGCAGATCGCGCCAATCACCAACGCTAGTATTGCGCAAAATGCGACGCTGCCGAAAATTGCCAAGGGAATCGATGCATCGGTATTTTGCATGATGAGGCCGAAGGCATAAGCCCCACTGCCGAAGAACATGCCTTGGCCGAACGACACCATGCCGCCGAAGCCAACCAGCAGGTTCAGCGCCGTTGCGAAAATGCCATACGCCGCCATGCGAATAATAAAATCCAGCACCACGCGCGACGGCAAAATGAATGGCAATGCAACGAGGATCGCCAAGGCGATCAGCCCGATCAAAAGATCGCGGCGAAAGGTGTAGGCGCCCATCAGCGGCTCGCCTTACCCATGATCCCGCTCGGCTTCACCAGCAAAATAATCACCATCGCGGCAAACATGATGCCTTCAACGAATAACGGAAAACCGATCGAGCCGAAGGAGCGTACCAAGCCCATCAATAACGCGGCGACCAGCGCGCCGCTGACGGAACCCATGCCGCCGATCACCGTGACGATGAACGATTCGATTAAGATCGAGAAGCCCATGCCCGGCGACATCGAGCGCACCGGCGCCGCCAGCGCACCGGCCATGCCGGCGAGCGCGCCGCCAAGCGCGAACACGGATGAATAGATCAGGCTGGTATTCAGACCCAACGCGGAAGTCATTTGCGGATTCACCGCTGCGGCGCGAACAATTTTTCCGATTTTGGTTTTCACCAGGACATACCACAGGGTAATTGCAATGGCGGCGGCCGCACCGATTAGGAACAAATAGAATGCAGGAATAATTCCGCCGGCGACAATAAACGGCGGCGTCTGAAACATGGGCGGCATGCCCATGGCCTGAAACTCGGGACCCCAAACGATTTTGACTACGTCGTCGAGGATCAACACAAACGCATAACACACCAGCAATTGCATCAATACATCTTGGCCATACACGCGGCGCATGAAGAAGCGCTCGAAAATCACGCCAAATAGCGCAACGCCGAGCGCGGCGCCGACGATGGCAATGGCAAAACTATCAGTGATGCGATAAACCGTGAGCGCCATGTAAGCGCCCAACATATAGAACGAACCGTGGGTAAAATTGATCACGCCGAGCACGCCGAAAATTAGCGTGAGGCCGGCGGCGACCAGGAACAACAGCCCGCCGATGATCATGCCACTGGTGGATTGCGTCACTAAGCAAGAGAGTGAGGTGAAGCAAGAAATTAGGGCCGTTAGGTCCAAGGTGTTTCCCCCAAACAAACATCCCCGGTATCGGCGGGGATGTTTGACAAATCGCTAAATATTATGCAAAGCCTTT
>JANNMV010000175.1:0-1857 GCA_031398205.1 Pseudomonadota bacterium
CACTCCGGCGACAGCGTCGAAATTGAATGGATGCTGCAACGTATCCGGAACAACGCAAATGGCGCGCCGTTGTTCGCCGTCGGCGTATCGTTGGGCGGCAACGCGTTGTTAAAATGGGCTGGCGAGCGCGGCGCCGAGGCGAGCAACATCGTATCCGCCATCGTCGCGGTGTCCGTCCCTTACGAACTCGCCGCAACCGGCGATCATTTAGCACGGGGACTAAATCGCCTCTACACCTGGAATTTTTTGCGCACGCTGAAAGCTAACTCGCGGTTGAAGCTAAAGCAATTTCCAAAACTTTTTGACGTCGCGGCGATGGAGCGCGCGCGCAATATGCGCGAATTCGATGATGCCGTCACCGCGCCGCTGCACGGCTTCAAGAATGTCGACGACTACTGGACGCGCGCCAGCAGCAAACCGGCGCTACGCCACATTCGCGTGCCGACGCGTTTGATCCATGCGTTCAACGATCCGTTCACGCCACAAAACATATTGCCAACCGCTAACCATGTTTCCGACCAGGTCAGTTTTGACTTTAGTGACGCGGGTGGACATGTCGGATTTTTGTCCGGACCATTTCCGGGTCGACTCGAAAGCCTACCTAAAAAAATTGCCAACTTCATCGACCAGCAATTGCATAGTTCGTAAGGGGAGATTTTCCTTGCCCTAAGTTGCGGGAAAATGACCTTTTCCAATTCTAGCCACAATTCGCATCGCCTCCTCCTCCCTTTTCCACCCACTCGATCATCGGCGCCACAAATTCAGCGGCGTACCGCAGTCTTGTCTTTGCCCGCTCGTACCCCCGGTGTTTTCGCCACAAAGCGGCAACTAAATCGCAGCAAAATCAGACTTGGCTACGACGACCGCCTAGTGCATTTGTCCTAAGCCGTAAGACATATTGTCAGGGATGCGAATTGCGCATATCGTTACATTTGTACGAGAATTTGAGTTGAACTAAAGCCCGAGTTTCCATTAGCGCTGCTGTGTCCGCGGTCAGCGCAATCCGATCTTGGCTCGTACTCATATCCGTTATGAACTCTGAACGAAATTTTAACTGCATTGGAGATTACTCAAATGAATGCTACCGCAACTGACGGACAATTAGGTGTGCCTTGCTGTCCCGTGCTCGCGAAAGATGCTGTGTGCGACGTTTTGGATTTTCACTATCGCACGCGCCACACCACCACGGTGGCCTCGGGTGGCCGCCGCATACAGGTCGAAGTGCTAATCCATGCTCGTCTCGAACGCTGCCCTGGGCCCATGACGTTGGGAGATCTGGTCTACAGCACCACATTGCTGCCTGGTGAAAAGGTCCGGCTGTTCACGTCTGACCGTCGTACTCGCTTCAGCATCGATAGCGAAAGCAAGGTGAGTTATCGGCACGAACAAACGTCTGAAGAGCGGTACTACATGTCCAGCATGCATGACTTCATGTCCGACCTATCAGTGCGCGATTCCGGCAGCGCCAATTCAAGCAATAAGGGTTCGGCACGCGGACACGCCGAGACCAGCGGCGCGATCGAAAGCTTTTTCGCCGGGCCGTCCGTCGATGTGAACGGTTCGTATGACGCATCGTCGACGTCATCGTTTTTGCGCGAACTTAGCCAGCACGCCAGTGCGTCCGATCGGCGTTCCGAACAGGGCACGCGCGCCGCGAGCTCGGTATCGGTCGGCGAAGTATCCAGCCGCTCGCATACCGAAGGCGAGTCGGAAGATCACCAAGAGTCGTCGTCGCGGGAATTTTCTAATTCTAATCGCTGCCACGCGGTTACCTATTTTTTCTACCAGATCAACAAGACCCAGACCGTCAAATTCAAGATCATCGCCATCCAGCGGCGCGTGATCGACTCGGCCGCG
>JANNMV010000191.1:0-3043 GCA_031398205.1 Pseudomonadota bacterium
GATTCGCTACGCCGTCAAAGTTGCCGGCATCGCGCATGTGGCGCTCGGCTCCGATTGGGATGGCTACGTTGCCACCCCGATCGACGCCGCAGGCATGGGCACCATCACCGCCGCCCTGGAGCAAGCCGGATTTGATGAAACGGCGATTCGCAGCATCATGGGCGAAAATGTCGTTCGATTTTTGTCCCGCGCCTTGCCCGCTACACTCACTCCGAACCGCTAGGAGAGTATTAACGCGGCGGCAACCTTGCGTCCCTCTTCTAGCAAAATATTGTAAGTGCGGCACGCCGCCTGGGTGTCCATGATCTCATAGCCAATCTTGGCCGCGATCAGGCCCTTGAGAACCTCGGGCTTCGGAAAGCGCAGCGTTTTCCCGGTGCCGATCAAGATGATCTGCGGCGCAAGTTGCACCGCGGGCGCTAAGGCCGCTTCATCCAATTCCGCCCGCATTGACCAGTCGGCCACGATTTCATTGGGCGTCACGATCAAATTGCGTTCATAAAGCCGGCCGTTGACGCTAACGTAGCCGGCGCCGTAGCCGGTAATGAGGTTTTGGTTGGGGTTTTGAGCGAGATGGAGTTTCAAGTGTTCTGGCGAGGGAGGGATAGGGTCGGTATAATCATAACGGTTTTCTTCGCGCCTCTCATCGCCGAGCGAAGAAGCGCGCCGGTAGTGGATTTCCCGTCATTGAGTTGCTTTCGTTTTCGGTCAATGCCCGAAGAAGCGCTACCCGTGCGGCTCGCAGCACATGCATTGCCAGACGCCACGATCCGTGCGGCCTCTGGCGTGGTATTTAAATGAACCAACAAAGAATGTAATTAATGGAAGAATTTTCCCGCATTAAGCGGCTGCCTCCTTATGTCTTCAATATCACGGGCGAGTTGAAGGCCGCCGCGCGCCGCCGCGGCGAAGACATTATTGACATGAGCATGGGCAATCCCGATCAGCCCACGCCACCGCACATCGTAGCTAAACTAATCGAAGCGGCGCAGCGCGAAAACACCCATGGTTACTCGCTCTCCAAAGGTATTCCGCGGCTGCGCAAAGCGATTTGCAATTGGTACAAGACGCGCTTCGATGTCGATTTGGATGCCGAAAAGGAAGCCATCGTCACCATCGGTTCGAAGGAAGGTCTCGCCCATTTGATGTTGGCGACGCTGGATTCCGACGACGTGGTGCTGGTGCCGAACCCGAGCTATCCGATTCATATTTACGGCCCGGTGATTGCCGGCGCCAATATCGTCACGGTGCCGATGATTCCCGGCGTGGATTTTTTCGACGAGCTGGAAAAGGCGCTGAAGGCTTCTTACCCCAAGCCGAAAATGCTCATTATTAATTTTCCGAGCAATCCCACGGCGCAGTGTGTCGACTTGAATTTCTTCGAGCGCGTGATCGCGATCGCCAAGGAATATGGCATCTGGGTGGTGCATGATCTGGCCTACGCCGACATCGTGTTCGACGACTACAAAGCGCCATCCATCATGCAAGTGCCCGGCGCGAAAGATGTCGCGGTGGAATTTTTCACCCTGTCGAAAAGTTACAGCATGGCCGGTTGGCGCGTCGGTTTTATGGTCGGTAACCAGAAGCTCGTCGGCGCGCTGGCGCGCATGAAAAGCTATCACGACTACGGCACCTTCACGCCGATCCAAGTGGCGTCCATCCTCGCGCTGGAAGGCCCGCAGGATTGCGTCGAAGAAATTCGCCAAACCTATCAGAGCCGCCGTGATGTGTTGGTGAAAGGCTTACATAATCTCGGCTGGATGGTGGAAAACCCCAGGGCCAGCATGTACGTCTGGGCGCAAATTCCCGAGCCATTTCGCAAGCAAGGCTCGCTGGAATTCGCGAAAAAAATCTTGGCCGATGCCAAAGTCGCCGTGTCGCCGGGCATTGGCTTCGGTGAATTAGGCGATGACCACGTGCGCTTCGCGTTGATCGAAAACGAAAACCGCATCAAACAAGCGGTGCGCGGCGTGCGCGACCTATTCAGAAAAGAAGGATTGTCATGAAGCCCATGCAAGTAGGCCTGCTCGGCATCGGCACCGTCGGTGGTGGCACGTTCCGAGTCCTGAGCCGTAACCGGGAAGAAATCACGCGCCGCGCCGGCCGCGAAATACGCATCGCTATGGTCGCGGACAAAGCCACCGATCGCGCGCGCGAGCTGGTCGGCAACAACGCCGAGGTGGTCGATGACGCGATGAAAGTCATCACCAACCCGAACATCGACATCGTCGTCGAATTGATCGGCGGTTATTCGCCGGCGAAAGACTTCGTGCTCAAGGCAATCGCCAACGGCAAGCATGTCGTTACCGCCAACAAAGCCTTGCTCGCCGTCCACGGCAACGAAATTTTCGCTGCCGCACAAAAGGCCGGTGTGATGGTCGCATTCGAAGCGGCTGTGGCGGGCGGCGTACCGATTATCAAAGCCTTGCGCGAAGGCCTGACCGCAAATCGTATCGAGTGGATCGCCGGCATCATCAACGGCACCAGCAATTTTATTCTGTCGGAAATGCGCTCAAAAGGAAAAACGTTTGACGAAGTGTTGAAGGAAGCGCAAAAACTCGGCTACGCCGAAGCGGATCCGACCTTCGACATCGAAGGCATCGACGCCGCGCACAAGCTCACCATCATGTCGGCGATTGCGTTCGGCGTGCCGATGCAATTTGACCAAGCCTACACCGAAGGTATTTCCAAACTCACCAAGCAGGACATCGAATACGCCGAACAACTCGGCTATCGCATTAAGTTGCTCGGCCTCACGCGCCGCACCGCGAACGGCATTGAGCTGCGCGTGCACCCGACCTTGATCCCGACCAAGCGCCTGATCGCCAATGTCGAAGGCGTGATGAACGCGATTCTGGTGAAAGGTGACGCCGTCGGCTCGACGATGTATTACGGCGCCGGTGCCGGCGCCGAGCCTACTGCGTCCGCTGTCGTCGCCGATCTGGTCGACGTCACGCGCATGCACACATCCGATCCGGAGCATCGCGTGCCCCACCTTGCGTTTCAGCCGGATCAATTGACCGACACACCGATTTTGTCGATG
>JANNMV010000225.1:0-1928 GCA_031398205.1 Pseudomonadota bacterium
GCGGCCGCGAAAGATCCGGTGTTGATGGCGAGCGCGATGAAAAAAGCCGTCGAGGCCGGGCGTGAAGCGTTTCTCGCCGGGCGCATGCCGAAAAAGTTGTACAGCGCCAGCCCGAGCTCGCCGCCGGACGGCGTGATCGCCACCACAAAAAAATCCGCGGCCTAGTTCGATGAGCCACGATCTATCAGCGGCGCGGCCTCTGGCCGAGAATGCGGTCGAGTGGCGCGCCATCCGTTCATTCGTGTTACGCCAAGGTCGCGTGTCCGATGCGCAACGACGCGCCCACGATAATTTGTTACCGCTGTTCGGCGTGCCGTATCAGCCAACATCGCTTAATCTTGATGCGGCGTTCGGTCGCGGCAACGAAAAAGTTCTAGAGATTGGTTTCGGCATGGGCGAGACGACGGCGCATATCGCGCTGGCCCATCCCGATCGCGATTATCTGGCTATCGAAGTGCACACGCCGGGTGTCGGTGCGTTGCTGAAAACCCTCGACGAGGCGGCGATTGGCAATATCCGCATCGTGCAGCACGATGCGGTTGAAGTGCTAAACCACATGATCGCCGCGGAGACATTTCACGGCGCGCATATTTTTTTTCCCGATCCGTGGCCGAAAAAGCGCCATCACAAACGCCGTTTGATTCAAGCGCCGTTCGCGGCGTTGCTCGCGAGCAAACTCAAGCCCGGCGGCTATTTGCATGTGGCAACCGATTGGGAAGAATACGCCCAGCAGATATTGGCGGTATTGCGCGCCGAGCCCACGCTGCAAAATACCGCAGCGGATTATGCGCCCCGTCCCGACTACCGCCCGCTTACCAAGTTCGAGGCGCGCGGGTTGCGGCTGGGACACGGCGTGTGGGATATTGTGTTTCGGAAGCAATAGCAAAGCTTCGCCAGGAAGCGCGTCCAGCTTGCCACCTGGCCTGGCATGTCTGGAACACCGCGCTAGTACTGCCTCTCAGCCCTGCCCCCAGTGGGTTTATACGCTGGTTGAAACGTCCCCGGTTTGTACCTCGAACAAACGCCGATATTGACCGCCGGGCCGGGCGATGAGCTCGGCATGGGTGCCTTGCTCGACGATGCGGCCATGATCGAAAACAAGAATGCGGTCGAGCCGTTGCACGGTGGACAGGCGATGGGCGATGACCAGCGTTGTGCGTCCTTTAGTGAGGCGATCGAGTGCGTCGCGTATCAAGGCTTCCGATACGGAATCGAGGCTCGACGTGGCTTCGTCAAGAATCAAAATCGGCGTGCCGGCCAAGATCGCTCGGGCTATGGCAACCCGTTGACGCTCGCCGCCGGAGAGCTTGATGCCGCGCTCGCCGACCAAGGTTTCGTAACGTAGCGGCAAGCGGTCAATGAATTCGCGCGCGTGGGCAAGCTCGGCGGATTTTTCGATTTGCTGGTAATCGGCATCGGGACGGCCGTAGGAAATATTTTCGGCGAGGGAGCGGTGAAACAATACGGCTTCTTGCGGCACCAGGCCGATGGCTTGGCGCAAACTTTCCTGAGTGACTTGGGCAATGTCTTGGCCGTCGATGAGGATGCGTCCGCCATCGAGGTTGTAGAGGCGCTGAATGAGTTTGACAAAGGTGCTCTTGCCGCTGCCGGAATGGCCCACCAGGCCGACGCGCTCGCCGGGGCGAATGGATACGGAAAGATCGTTGTACAACGGCTCCACTTGGCCGGCGTAGCGAAACGTAACGTTGTCGAACTCAATGCCGCCGCGCGGGACCTTTAAATCCGCTGCCTCGGGGTGATCGCGCACCTGCGATTGCGTTGCGCGGAAGGCGACCACATCTTCCATCTCATTGACGGATTTTTGCAGGTTGCGCACATGTTGGCCGACATCGCGCAAATAGCCGTTGATCATGAACTGGGTTGCGACCAGATAAGCCATATCGCCCGCCGAGGCGCGGCCGTTAAAC